>JAADYZ010000476.1 GCA_010092775.1 Chloroflexota bacterium | reverse complement strand
TCTGACGACTACGCCGATGAACTGCCTGACGACATTCGCGACGGTGAAACGGGCTTGGCCTGCATCGATGCCTTTAGCCGCGATTTGCGCGAGACAGGCTATCTACATAATCATGCGCGCATGTATACCGCAGCCTATGTGGTTCACTGGCGGCGCATCAAATGGCAGGCTGGCGCTGGCTGGTTTCTCCAGCACCTCCTCGATGGTGACCCCGCCAGCAACAATATGTCCTGGCAGTGGGTGGCCAGCACCTTCAGCCACAAGCCCTACATGTTCAATCGAGAAAACCTGGAGACGTTCACGGCTGGGGTATACTGCAAAATCTGCCCTCTCTATGGTCACTGTGATTTCGAAGGCAGCTACGATCATCTCAAGGCGCGCTTGTTTCGCGATTAATGGCTCAACCGGGCGGAAACGCAGATTCCCCAGGCCGCCCGGTCGAGGCAGTCCCATCTAGCTCCAGCGAACGTGCAGTAAGGTAACCACGCCACCCTGTGAACGGATCGGTTGATCTTCGTCAAAGCGTAGGTCGAAGCTTGAACCTTCTGGCAGGAAACGGCGGCACTTCGCGTAATAGGCGCCGTAGACCAGATTGTCGGGGTAGGGAACGTTGACATCAACGATCACATAGTGATCGTCAACCACTTCACTCAGATAGCCACCTACATCACCACGATGGTTCATTTGGTAGGCGTCGTTCATGTGCAGCAGAATGTGCATGAAGTCCTTCTGATAGAATTCAGGCGGCCAATTGATCTGGTCCATCATGGCCATGCCGACGCTCACCAAGTCGAGCATGCCGGAGCTTTGCTCATCAATATCCCGCAGCACGCTCATCCAGGTCTGCATTGGGTACCACTCGGTGGGGTCAATCGTCTCCAGATTGTGGGCGGCGAGCACCGGCTGGATATTCTCGTGGTTCAGGCACTTGATTAGACCAAGCATCGCCTTGCCCGCTACAACTGCGTCTTGATCGACAATGGTGTATTCAGAAACTCTCGTCAGCTCTTGCATGATTCAACCTCTTCTCTATGGCTGTGTTCAGGGGGTCAACAGGATGTGCCTAACACCATCAGAAGAGAAGCACTGAGCTTGAATTGTGAAATCTGTTTCAATCAGCAGTATAGCATAAAGCAGGAAGCTGATGTGTAACGAGAGGCTAACAACGCTATCCCCGCTGCGCTGTCTTTCGTGATCCAACCCTCATCAACTGGATGATCTCGCGCAGTGAGGGGCGTTTGACCGTCATCAGCAGGCCGATCTGGAAAACCCGCGCACCGATCCACAGCACGATGGGAATGGTGACCAGGCACACCGCAATGCTGATGATGACATCAATAAGGGGGATTTCCGCTAGGGTGAGGCGCATCATCATCATC
Organism: Chloroflexota bacterium; assembly: GCA_010092775.1. Taxonomy (GTDB): domain Bacteria; phylum Chloroflexota; class Anaerolineae; order Aggregatilineales; family UBA3940; genus TC-71. Next base: position 2,840 of record JAADYZ010000476.1, on the reverse strand, counting down.
GTCGGCGCGGTTAGCGGGAAGTAGGAGAGAATGCGTGCTACCAGCGCATCGGGATTACTAAACACAAAGCCAATCACTAACAAGGGAGGCATGGTGGCGATAAGCGAGAACGCACTGGCAATCTGCCCGGCTTCCTGCAAGGTCGTACCGAGTGCGCCCGCAGCGGCCATCAGCAGCGAAAAAATAGCGTAACCCAAGAGATAGTAGACCAGGATCAAGAACAACACCATTGGCTGCGAGAGCAGCGGTAGATTGACACCGGCTAAGGCCAGTGACCCTTGGCTGATCAACAAGGCCGACCCCAACCAGATGACGACTCGTGTCAATCCGGCAGCCCCCAGACCGATTACCTTGCCCGCCAGAAGCTGCTCTGCTGTAACAGACGACAGCATAATCTCGATAACCCGGTTGGTCTTCTCATCCGAGACACTGCGCAGCAGGTAACCCGAGGCCGTGAAGATCGTATAACCGAGCAGGATACCGAGCACATAGGGCACCAGCAAGCTGTAGACCGTCTCGAACACCCCATCCGCCGAGAGGTCTTCCCCGCCCAGGTTGGTCACTTCGACGCGGCTGACCGGCTGTGACAATCGTGGTTGCAAGTCTGTCGCGACCTGATCGCGCAGCAGGTGCGCCAGCAAGAACCCTTCGACCTGATCAGAGTCTCCTACGGTGGCCGCCCCAAAGCTGCTATCTACCGAGATCACTGCCAGTTCACCCGTCTGCGGATAGTCTTCTGGGATGATCACCAGAGCCGCTATTCTGCTGTCAGCCAGGGCGGCCAGGCCGCTCTCACGGGTGTCGAACAGCTCAAACTCGGCTTCGTAATCGGGCAGCAGCGGGCTGAACCCGCCGTTCTGATCCAGCACACCGAGTTGGCTCTCTGGTGCTACCTGACTGATCAGCGCGTCAGCCGCCTGCCCGCTGAAGAACGCCGCTACGATCAAGCCCATCAATCCCAAGACTGGGATGATCAAGGTCCAGGCGATGAAACTTGTCTGACGAACGGTCTTCCAATACTCGTGGCGAGCGATGGTGAGTATCTTTTCCATGGCGTGGTGCTGCCCCAATCCACTCTGCGCGAAGCCTGTACTCTGGATTATACTTCAGCCCGGTTTGAATTGCGGATAAGGAGACCTCTCTTTGAGGCCACAAGATCAGCCGCGTGAAGGAAAGGATTCAGACCTATATCAACGCCGAGACGCGCGCGGATGTGCTAACAGGGTTCGCGCTGGCAGTGGCGCGTGTCTTCTCAGCATAGGAGGCGCAAGCCCTAGCCACTTTCAGCCGGGGCAATCGGCAGCGCCCCGCCACGCAGTCGTTCAGGGATCAAGCTGATGAGGCGTTCCTGTTCATCCTCATCGAAGGGCCTGAGCAGCCAAACCGCCCCCATGTAGCTCAAACCTGCTGCCGAGGCGGCCAGAAAAACATTAATACCTGCCAGGGCGAAAGCGACCCCGCCCATCACGGCGGCGCTTGCTGCCAGCCGCCACAATGCCTTGACCCAGGGCACCGGGGCAAGCCCGCGCGCCAAAATGATGTAGAAGGCGACTAGCAGCAGGAACTCCGAGAAGATCGTCACCACCGCCGCCGCTCGATACGAGTAGAGCGGGATGAACACGAGATTGAGCACCACATTCGCTGCAGCGCCCACCACAAACGCGATAGTCAAAATGCGCTGGCGGTTGATGGCGATGATCACGTAGTTGGTCACGCTGTTGATCCAACCGATCGGAATGCTCCATACGAAGATTTGCAGGGCAATCGCGCCGTCGGGCAGGAACTCCGCACCGGCCAGCAATCCCACCAGGAAGGTTGCCAGCAGCGTGGTGATCACTGCCACCGGCAGCGAGACCAGAGTCAGCAGCTTAACCGAAAACACATAGGTGCGGTGCAGCTCGGCTTTGTCCTCAACCGCCTGCCGACTCATCACCGGGAACAGGGCCTGCGTAAAAAACGCCGGAATGACGTTGATCGCATCGATCCACTTATAGGTTACGCCGTACCAACCCACCACGATCGGGCCACGCAGTGCCTCAAGAATCAACACGTCGATGCGAAAGAAGAGCGTTGCCAGCAGATGGTTGAGCATCAACGGGAAAGACTCGCCCATCGCCTCGCGGCTCAGGCTCGGCTCAAACTCCATCCGCGGGCGAAAGAACTGCTGGCGCGTCAGGATCATTAGCATCCCGAAGGTGATGATGTTGACCACAATGCTGACCGCCGCCAGCCCAACGATCCCATAGCCCAGCAGCAGCGCGATCAATCCTAGCGAGACACTCAACAGCGTGCTGACCGTTTGCAGCGCCGAGGGGTATTCGGCTTTCTCAAAGGCGTAGAAGACCGCCGTCAGCCCGGCGTTCATCGTGGAGAAGAACAAGCCGCCGTAGAGCAGCCACAAGGCGATCACCACTTCATCCGCAAAAGGCGCAGTCGTGGGCGACACCTGCGCCAGGAGTTGGCGCGAGGTGATGAAGAGCCAGACCAGCGGCACACCGATCAGGGCTAAGCCAAGCCGTAGAATGGTTGTGTTAGAGAAATAGCGATTGGCCGCATTCTTGTCGCGCGCCACCTCTCGGATCAGGTAGGTATTCAGGCCGAAATTGGTCAGGATGTCAAACAGGCCCAGGGTAACAACCGCAGTGGTGTAATTGCCTGATCCCTCCGGCCCCAGAATACGCAAATAGACAATGGCAAAGCCAAACTGGATCAGGCGGTTGAACAGGTTCAGCGCAATGGGCGTAACCGAATTCTTAGCGATGCGCTGCATGTCGCTGCCTTCAGCATCCTCGCTGTAGACGCGCCGCCACAGCCACACCCCCAGCACGAACAGCAAAATC
>JAADYZ010000475.1 GCA_010092775.1 Chloroflexota bacterium | reverse complement strand
GACCGACGCACATAGGTCAGTCGTCTGCAGACTGACCGACGCACATAGGTCAGTCGTCTGCAGGCTGACCGCCGCACTTCGGAGAAAGGGTCTGGTTCTATGAGCATGCCATTGTGGACCGTCGAACTGCACGCACATAGTTGGTTTTCACACGATTGTCTCGTCAAGCTCGACCGCATCGCGGAACTCTGCCAGGAACGTGGCATTGACAAGATCGCCATCACCGATCACAACACGGCTAAAGGCGCGCTCGACGCCTACCGCAGCTACCCGATGCTGGTGATCCCCGGTGAGGAAATCATGACGACGGAGGGCGAACTGCTGGGCTGGTTCATCCGTGAAGAGGTGCCCCCAGGCCTGACCCCAGAAGAGACCATTCAACGCCTACGCAGGCAGAACGCCCTGATCGGTGTCGCACACCCCTTCGATCGCTATCGTAAGGGGGCCTGGAAGCGCGAAAACCTGGAGCGCATCGTCGATTTGATCGATGTAATCGAGGTGTTCAACTCGCGCTGTGCCCACGAAGAAGACAACGATCAGGCACTGGCCTTTGCCCAAGCGCACGGAAAACTGATGACTGCTGGCAGCGATGCTCACACAGAGCGCGAGTACGGCACCTCTGTGATGAAGATGGCACCCTTCGCCTCCAATGCTGATGGCTTCAAGCGGTCTCTGGCTGACGCCAGTTACGAGGCAGAACTGAGTCCTTTGATCGTTCATCTGGGTTCAACCTATGCGAAATGGGCCAAGCGCTTGGTCCCTTCGCTGCGCGGAAGTGAGGCAAAATGAGTCTACTCGGTTTTCTACTCGCCTTGGTGGGCGGGATCGTGCCGATGGCCTTCTACGCCCTCGTGATTTACTGGCTTGACCGTTTCGAACGCGAACCTTTGCCGCTAGCCTTTGCAGTCTTTGCCTGGGGATTTATACCTGCGGCCATTCTCTCGCTGATTTCCCAGCTGATTCTTGGCTTCCCCTTTGCCCTTGTCGATAACTCCGGCGTGCTGGCCGATACCGTCGGCGCAGTTCTGTTGGCTCCCTTCACTGAGGAAATCTTTAAGGGCATGGCCGTTTGGATTGTGTTCCTCATTTGGCGCCGCCAATTCGATGGCCTGGTCGACGGCATGGTCTATGGCGCGATTGTGGGCTTCGGCTTTGCTGCCGTCGAAAACATCCTGTACTTCATCGCCTTTGGCAATGAGCTGATCTTCGCCCGAGCCTTCTTGTTTGGCTTTAATCATGCCTTATGGAGTGCGCTAACGGGCATGGGCTTCGGCTTTGCGCGCCATGCTGCACGCCCTCTGCTCCGGATAGCTGCTCCGCTGGGCGGCCTCAGCCTGGCGATCGCATTGCACGCCCTCCATAACTTCTTGGTCACGTTTAGCCAGGCCTTCGTGCCGCTCTGTTTTGTAGCGATCTTTAATCACTGGTTGGGTGTGATTGGCCTGCTGGTCATCTTCATCGTCGCGGTCCGCGCGGAGCGGCGCTGGATTAGCGACCAATTGCAAGATGAGGTGGGCTCAACCTTGCCACAAGAGCACTACGACGTGGTTCAGTCGCCAATGCGCCGCTTCACGACCCTGATTAGTGCCTTTGCCGGAGGCGGCTTCGCTAGCTGGACTCAAACTGGACGCTACTTCAAGGTGCTGACCCGCTTGGCTTTCAACAAGCATGCCTACGAACGGCGCGGTGAGCAGGGGGCCCGCCCCTCTGAGATTGAGTCCTTACGAGATGCCGCCCGTGACCTGTCCGAGGGACTCAGCGGGGTCGTCGCTTAGTTAGGCCGTCGCTCGTACAAAGACCAGATTGGGCTGCCACCTCAAGAGGCCCTCCTCCGTGGTGGCAGCTAACAGATTTTCCCTCAGGTCACTCAGGCAAAGCTGCCGCGCTTCCTCGTCCATGGCGGCCAGTTCTGCATCTCGAATGGGCCAGGCCAGCTTGTAGCGCATGAACGCCTCGACTGTGATCGGTATGCTAAGGGTTTCAAGGCTGCGTTCGATCCGTTGGAAACCTCTGCGCTCAAGCTCTTCTACTATGTCATCGGATGTATCATAGCGATCCCATGGGAGGTCTAGAGGATCGCGAAAGGGGGCCAACCAATCCGGTGGCTCGTCGACCGAATACAAGATCACCGTGTCCGACACGAGTTCACTCAAGTCGTCTGCCGTACCCCACTCAGCCAGGGCCATCCGCCCTCCAGGCCGCAGAACCCGTCGGACCTCAGGAAAGGCAGCAGAGGGGTCTCCGCTGTTGAAGGCCAGCGCAGCTAGGATGACATCAGCCGACGCGCGACGCAGCGGAAGGTGATGGTAATCCGCTTGAACCCGCGCCGATGACGGGTAGCTGGCTTGGGTCAGCATCGCATGTGCAAGATCAAGCGCCACCACATGAGCATCCCGCGCCTTTGCGGCTTGGGATGCAGCACCGGTCCCCGCCCCGATATCCAATACAGAGTCCCCGCGCTGAATCTCTGCGAAGTTCACCAGGGCCTCGGAGATGGGCTCGTAAGCAGGCTGGATGGCTTCGCGATAGCGCGCTGCCGAGGCGCTGTAGTAGGCGTTCAGCCGGGCCAGGAGTGCTGGCGTCATCTACTGGCCGCGCGTCTCAATCAGAGAGGCAGCGGTAAACACGATGTTCTCCGAGAGACTAAAGATGACTACGCTGTTGTAGCGGTCTACGTTGGTGTCGGGCGGGATCACATAGTTCTGTGTACCGGCGAAATCCTCTAGAACGCCCAGGTCAATCGAATTGGCGAGCAAGGTATCAGCGGCGGTACGTGGTTCGGGGTGCTCCGACAGAATGACGTGCAGATTCGGCCCGGCGGTTACCGAGAAGGGATCAAGACGCAGCACATAGTCACCCGTTGGTAAATCGTAAATCGACGCTCGTCCTTCACCTCGATGCAAGCTGTCAATCACAACGAAGTCGCCCCGTTGGATGACGAAGGGATCGTCACCGATCACCATATTGGGTTCGCCAACCTCTGCCAGCAGCTCGATGAAAATCGGATTCACAGTGGGCTCCAGCGCAGGCGTCGGGATTCCCGCGACCTCCTCGCCACCGGCCTCTGCCTGGTCCACTTCGGGGGTGGGGCTCGGCGTGGGTTCCTGTCTCTTATACACATCT
>JAADYZ010000474.1 GCA_010092775.1 Chloroflexota bacterium | reverse complement strand
TCGTGCTGGGCGTGGCCGTAGTCGGTGGCCTGGGCTTTGTGGTGATGCGGGCTCGTCGCAATCGGCCGGTCCCCGCCGATCCGGATGCCGACCATGTAGATGGGCCACCGACCGTCCCACATGATTCGAGCCAGATGGATACTGCCATGCCAGTAGACACCACCGAATTGGATCGAAGCCAACTACCACCTAGCGATACAGGCGAGAATCCCGCCGCAGACGATGATGGCTGGGTAGCCTCTTAGCATGCGCGAGCAGTCCCTGTCAACGGTCAGCACGGGTTGCAGGGACTCTGGCTTCAAAATGTCTGCTGCAACAGCTCCCAATAGCGGGCCTGTAAGGCCAGAGTGTAGGCTTTGTCGTAGCGTTTGACGCCCATCAAGCGCGGTGATGGGGAGGCCAAGTCTGCGGCCAAACGGACCGTCCACCAGGCCCACATCATCCGTTGATACACTGTCGCCCGCTGGAGGTAGGTGCTGTCTTTGAGCGCCGCGCCCATCGACTCCTTGATCCACTTGAGATGATCCTCCGGCAAGTCGAGGTAAGCCGGATGGGCGCATAGGTCGCCGATGTCGAAGGCCGCATCGGCCCAACCTGCATTTTCCCAATCGATGAGATACACAACGCCTTTATGCAGGATCATGTTTTCTGGATTGCTGTCGCAGTGGATCAGGTGCGGTGGCGCAGGTTGGCCCCATTGCAGCGGCGCAGCCCGTTCAACGCGGGTCAGCATGTCTTCGATGTCATCCAAAGGGATGCCCTCGGGCTGGCTGAAAATGCTCTTGAATCGCTCACGCGTCACACGGAGTAGATCACTGGCATCGAAAACGTTCATCACAGCGGGGCGAATCAGGTGTGAGGTATCGCCAGGGCTGAAGCGCTCAGTAATGCTGAGGGCGTAGAGGATGGCCTCCCACAAATCCGCTTCATCTGCTGAGGGTGCCTGGGTCAGCGCTTCGCCCGGAATCCATTCGTAGATCAGGGCATCACCGGGCAAGGTCGGATGATTGCGCACCAATTGGACGGGGCGCGCACTGATCGTCTCGCCAGCGGCCCGCAGAGCGGTCATGGTGGCATATTCGCGCCCGGCGCGGTCGCGGTCGTCGCGGCGGCTAATCTTGATGCCCAGCGTTTCACTGCTGCTGGCGGCCCGATAGATGAGACCGTTGGCGCTGAGAGCCACGCGCTCGATCATCCAGCCTTCAGCGCCCATGCCCTCCTCTTCGGACTCAATCAGCTCGCTGATCAAATTGAGTAAGTCGTCCATTGTTCGTCCTTGCTTATGCAGATGCGCCGTCGTTGGACTCCCGGTCGCGAATGAACAGCTCAAGCCAGCCGGACTCGTCATCCAGTTCGCGGGTAAAGACCAGGTCGTCTAGCTCGCCAATTACGACTTCGACTGTCTGCGCAACCAAGGTGCCATCCATGAGATGCCCACCCTGAACTGCGCCGCTCTCATCGGCGATTGACAGGTGAAGGTGGCTGCCTTGAGCGGCAAAGGTACCCACCAAGGAGACGATCTCGAACGGGCCTTTCACCACGCTGGTCTGGCTTTGGCCAGCGAAGCGCAGCGCCACCCGGCTCAAGTCACCGACGGCTGTCAGGATGATGGCAGCTTGTAGATTGTGGCTAAAGGTAGCCTGTTTGAGCGCCCGCTTCAAATCCTGGCCGGGCTTCAGGCGAAATGCGATGGTTTTCATGGCATCACTGTTGCGTGGAGGAATCGCTGCGGATAATGATAACAGGTCGCTGGGGTGACGTCATCTAGTTGGGGGAAGCTGGCAGGGCAATCGCGGCAAAACGGATCGTGAGGTTCAAACTGCTTTTGGAACGCCGCCTTGACTCTCACGTTGCGTGAGGCGCTAGAGTTCAATCCATTGTGCAATTGCATTTTTATCAAGAGGCAAAAAGGAACATGACGACTCTAAATCTGCGGAACTTTTCCCTTCGAAACGCTTTGAGTGACGCCTTTGAGGTCAACCGCCTGCTGACCTGGTTCGCCATTCTGTCAACGCTCGGCATTGTCCTATCGATCATCGGCACGCTAGTCGATCCGCGTATGGTGCTCAACGAGCCTGCCTGGGTCAAGCCGATGAAGTTTTTCATCTCGCTGTCGGTCTATTCGTTTACACTGCTGTGGATGCTCAGCTTCGTCGAGGGCAAACCCAAACTGGTGCGCTTTGTCGCCGTGCTGACGGCCATCGCCGGTACCATCGAACTGCTCGGGATCGGCATTCAGGCCGGGCGCGGCGTGCGCAGTCACTTCAACTACAGCACGCCCTTCGACTCTTTCGTCTATACGAGCATGGCGATCTTCGTGGTCGCGCTGTGGATCGGCAACGTCGGGGCGGCCATCCTGCTCTCCATCCAGAAGTTCACCAATCCGGTGTTAGGCTGGGCTTTGCGCCTCGGTTTGATCATCACAGCGGTGGGGGCGGCAGTTGCCTTCGCCATGACCGCGCCGACGCAGGCCCAGGTCGCCGAGGCCGCAACCAGCGGCGAGATGTCCATGGTCGGGGCGCATGCCGTCGGTGTGGAAGATGGCGGTCCTGGCTTACCCTTCGTCGGCTGGAGCACCGAAGCGGGCGATATTCGGCCGTCGCACTTCGTTGGGCTGCATGCCCTGCAGGTGATCCCCTTCATCGGGCTGCTGTTGATCAACCTGCAAGCCCCCTGGCTGGCGATGCGTCACCGTGTCACATTGATCTGGGCGGCCGGGCTGGGCTATCTCGGCATTGTGCTGATCTTGTTCTGGCAGGCGCTGCGCGGCCAGTCAATCATCGCAGCGGACGCGCTTACTCTGGGGGCCCTGGCTGCTGTGCTTGTGGTGGTCGGTGCGACCAGCCTCATCACGGTCGTCTCAGCGCGCCGAAGTGCCAACCAAGGTCAAGATGTAGTAACCGTCTAAGAGACACAACAG
>JAADYZ010000473.1 GCA_010092775.1 Chloroflexota bacterium | reverse complement strand
GAGCTAATCATGCGCGGCCCGGTGATGATGTTGGGCTACCACAACATGCCAACCGAAACAGCCAATGCGATCCGTGATGGCTGGTTGCACACCGGTGATATCGCCTATATGGATGACGATGGTTACTTTTTCATCGTAGATCGCAAGAAAGACATGGTGCTGGTCGGCGGTTTTAACGCCTATCCTGCTACGGTTGAAAAGACCTTGCTAGAGCATCCCGCTGTGCTTGAAGCTGGTGTCGCTGGTATCCCGCACCCGGTAAAAGAAGGTCAGGAAGCGCTCAAGGCGTGGGTCGTGGTGAAGCCTGAGCAAAGCGTCACGCAGGAGGAATTGGTCGCCTTTTGCGAGGAACGCCTGGCGCATTATGAAGTACCACGCCGGATCGAGTTTGTGAGTGAGATTCCGAAAACATTCGTGGGTAAAATCCTACGGCGGGAACTGGTGAAGCAGGAGTTGGAAGAAGCGGCCAAACGGGTCGAGTCTCCTAAGAAATCAGAGACAGATACAGAACCCGAAGCGGTCTAAACTAATCAGGGCCCACGCAGATAGTGGGCCCTGATTGATTCTGGCACTATGCTGGTGATGGTGTTGGCGGAACCAAGCCGGGCGGGGCGTCCTCGCCGCCTCGCGGGTTGCCTGTTTCGGGCTGCCCCTTCTCAACGACTGGCGCACCACGATGTGGGCTGGGTTCCAGCTCATCCAGGTCGAGTTCTTCGCCTTCCATGATCCGCAGAAACTGCTCTTGATCGAGCGTTTCCACCTGAAGCAATGCCTGAGCAACCGCTTCCAGCTTATCGCGATTCTCTGCAAGAACACGTCGAGCCGCTTCATAAGCATCGCTGATCAGACGGCGCACTTCTTCGTCAATCTCCTCAGCAACGGCCTCGCTGTAGTCGCGCTGCTCACCGATCTCGCGTCCCAGGAAAACCATTTCTTCCTTCTGCCCGTAGATCATCGGGCCAAGGCGTTCGCTCATACCATAACGTGTGACCATAGAGCGGGCCATCTGGGTGACACGTTCGAGGTCGTTACTGGCTCCGGTGGTTATCTCGTCGAAAATGATCTCTTCAGCAATGCGACCGCCAAGTGCCATGGCCATCACATCTAGGAAGCGCGAGCGCGACCAGTAGAGAACGTCTTCGCCGACCGACATGGTATATCCACCTGCCATCCCACGCGGGATAATGGTGACTTTGAGTACCGGGTCGCAGAAGGGCAGGAGATGTCCGACGACAGCGTGCCCCGCTTCATGGTAGGCTGTGATCATGCGCTCTTGCCCACTGATCAAGCGGCTGCGGCGTTCGGGGCCCGCGATCAAACGCTCGATGGCCTCCTGAAACTCTGGCATGCTGATCTTCTTCTTACTGCGGCGGGCAGCCAGAATAGCCGCTTCATTGACCATGTTTTCCAGGTCTGCACCCACAAAGCCGGGGGTCGCCTTAGCCAATATCGGGATGTCTACCCCATTGTCTAATGGCTTACCGCGGATGTGGACGTTGAGGATCTCTTCGCGACCGCGCACATCGGGCCGGTCCAGAATAACGCGACGATCGAAGCGACCGGGGCGCAGCAGCGCCGGATCGAGGATGTCCGGGCGATTCGTGGCAGCGATCATAATGATGTTGGTATCGGTGTCGAAGCCGTCCATCTCCACCAGAATCTGGTTGAGCGTCTGCTCGCGCTCATCATGTGAGCCACCAAGCCCCGCACCACGCTGCCGCCCGACCGCATCAATTTCATCCACAAAGATGATGCAGGGGCTGTGGCGTTTAGCTTGCTCAAACAGGTCGCGCACGCGACTGGCACCGACGCCAACAAACATCTCAACAAATTCGGAGCCAGAAATGGAGAAGAAGGGGACGCCCGCTTCGCCGCTGACCGCCTTGGCCATCAGAGTCTTACCGGTGCCTGGTGGCCCAACCAACAGCACACCCTTCGGAATGCGTGCGCCAAGCTGAATGAATTTTTCAGGCTCTTTGAGGAACTCGACCACCTCGGCCAATTCCTCTTTTGCCTCGTCGCAGCCTGCCACATCATTGAATGTCACCGTGGGTTGATCGCCAGTAAACATCCGTGCACGGCTTTTGCCAAAAGACATCGCCTGGTTATTGCTACCCTGTGCTTGGCGCATCATGAAGATAATCACACCGACCAGGATCAGTGTGGGAAGAATCACGATCAAGAGCGTTGAGAAGCTCTGCCAATTGGCCGTTCGTTCGTTGGACCATTGAACGGCGGCGAGTTCTTGGGTGGTCACCCCTAATGAGCTGAGCTGCTCCGTAACGAGCCCCCCCGGCTCTTTAATCACCCGTCGGGTTGACTCATCGCTCAGGGTGACATCCATCACGTCGTTATCGTTGACAACAATACTCTCGACGTTGCCTTGTTGGATGGCATCGGCGAGTTCGGTCATCGTCCATGATTCGGTAGGGCCGGGGTTCAATACCTGAGCCACCACGGCGATGACTGCCACGACGATCAGAATGTAAACCAGGATATAACGGTATCGATTCGAATTCACACGTTTACTCCTAAACCAAAACAGGGCATCTCACGTCATGAAAATCCAGCACATCTCGAGAAACTTGCCCTGATAGGCCCTCATTATACCGGATTCCGATTGACCATAACCAAAACGAGAATCGTTCTATAGCGTTTCTTACGAAGCTGCACAGGCTAGGATAGGCAGACTAACGAGCGAGGGTGACGATTACAAAATACCACAGCGGGATCAAACCCAACACCGACATGACCGCCAGGATACCCAGGACAATCCCATAAACATCGACGCCTGGGACAAGCCCTTCGTCCGCTGTGACGGGGGGCGGGCTGTTAGGCACAGGCGGAGCCATCGGCCTTGGTCCGTAGTTGTCTGGCGGGGTTAGCACATCGATTGGTTCGAGGCGTGGCACGGTCACGTCTTGATCCGGTGTGCGCGGTTTGAGCCCAGGGGGCAAATCCTGGCTTCTCTCGCCAACTCGGATGCCTGGCCGCCCTGGCGAAACAGGCTGGATGGGCGGTGGGGGTGGCGTGGGCGGCTTGCGTGAGTAGGATGGCGGCGGAGACGAAGGTGGTGGAGAATGCGTCAGTGTCTCCTGACTGTGCGGCAGCGGAGATGGTGGCGGAGAAACCGGTGGAGACTGAGGTTCTTGTGCCCCCAATTGGCGTTGTTCCAAATACTTC
>JAADYZ010000472.1 GCA_010092775.1 Chloroflexota bacterium | reverse complement strand
GGCAGCGTCAGATGTGTATAAGAGACAGGATTGTGCACTTCGAGTCACACGCCGACCTCGTTGCCTTCGTGAATCTCATCCTCACGCGGACTACCGATTTGGCGGGTGCCTGTGAGACGACGCAGCGAGCCTCGATTGAGCAGGCCTGTGGTGATCACAAGCCCCAACAGCAGAGAGACCATCACGTAGAGCCAGCCGACTTGGGTCTGATTGGCGAAGAAGTACAACAGCAAAGTGGTGAGCAGGACGGTGGTGGTGCGCTGAGTAGGGCGCGGCATGGTCGCAGCCTAGTCTACCGGCACCGGAACATCATTCATGACCTCTTGAAGAACCCGCTGGGTAGTGTCCGAGCGCCGATCCCGCGTCAGCAGACGATGGCCCATCACCGCCGGGACAGCCGATTTGACATCATCTGGTGTGGCAAAGGTGCGATTGCGCAGCAGCGCCAGGGCCTGCACACAGCGCTGCATCGCTGAGCCACCGCGGGGGCTGACGCCCAATACCACGTCAGGGTGCGTGCGGGTGGCCGTGACCAAACGCACGATGTATTCCTTGAGTGGGCGAACGACATCAACCTGCCGTGCGGCCTGTTGAAGTGCCAGGATGTCCTCAACACTGACAGCAGAGTCGACGCGATCTAAGGGGTTGCCATGTTCTTCACGTTCCAGAATAGCGACCTCATCCTCAAAAGCTGGGTAGCCCAGGTTCAGCGCCACCAAGAAGCGATCGAGTTGGGCTTCGGGCAGCGGAAAGGTGCCAGCCATCTCAATAGGATTCTGCGTCGCGATAATGAAAAAAGGCTGGTCGAGCGTACGGCTGAAGCCGTCGCTGGTCACCTGCCCTTCGGCCATGCTCTCAAGCAGGCTCGATTGGGTACGCGGCGAGGCGCGGTTGATCTCATCGACCAGGACAACGTTGGCGAAGATCGGACCGGGCATGAATTCAAAACGCTGTTCTTGCTGATTGTAGATCGCGCTGCCTGTAATGTCGCTGGGGAGCAGGTCGGGTGTGCATTGGATCCGTTTGAAGCTGGCGTGGATCGAACGAGAGAGGGCTTTGGCGACCAGGGTCTTGCCGATACCTGGTACATCTTCTAACAGAATGTGCCCCCGGGCGAGTAGTGCTGCCAGGATTAGTTCAAGTTTTTCTGCATCGATGACGACGGCCTGTTGAATACTCGACTTCATCTGGTCGGTGACAGCCCGCACCGACCGGCCTTCTTGCAACGTCAATGCCACGAGGGCTTTGCCTTCCTCATCATTTACTGATCAGCGTTAGGCGTGGCGATGTGATCTTTGAAGTCGTCGCTAAAGCCATCGGTAAAGCGCATGAACTTGCCCTTTTCGATGTCGATCAGCACGAACATACTGTTCGCACGGGTGATCAAAGTGTCGCCTTGCCTGATCTCATAATAGCGCGTAGCACGTACCCCCCACACGTCATGTAACCAAGTTTTTACATCCAGTAGGTCAGCCAGGCGTGCTTGTGCCTTGTATTGAATGTGATGCTTGCGGGCATAAATGCCGATCCCCCTCTCGACCAGTTGTTCCATGGGCCAGCCAAACTCACCCGGAGCACGCACCGCCGACTCGATGAGGAATTCCAGATAGGCGGCATTGTTGACGTGCTTGGCGGAGTCCACATCGCGCCATTCGACCCTGCGCTGCATGTGATAGGGACGCACTGGGGGCGGCGGCGGCTCGACGAACTTGAGGCGGCGCCCATTGCTGAGGCTCGTTTCACCAGCGGTGAAGGTCTGGCGCAGGTCGTCGGGGATGGCGGCGGGGCGGGTCTGTTCGGCGTCTACATAAGCCCAATCCGAGACGGCACGGGCGATCACTTGATCTGTATCGGGATTAATCAATTCATAGTGGCGATAAGCGTGGACCCGCCAGAACTGGCCAGACCAGGTTTTGACCGTAACGCGATCGCCGTATTGCAGCGGCGCGAGATACTCAATTTCAGTCTCACGAATGAACCACCAATGCCCGGCCTGTTCGTACCATTGGATGTCGTAACCCATTGCAGCGGAGGCGTCGAAAGCGGTTTCCTGCATGTAACGCAGGTAGTGAGTATTGCTGACATGGCCGTAAGCGTCACACTCGTTGTGCCGGACGATGAAGGTCCGTTCGAAAGTTGGGACGGGCATCAGGCTATACCGGCAGGGTCAGGCTGGTGAGGTCACGCGGATAGTAGGTCATCATCTCAGGGCCATCCTCATTTACCACGACAGTATCTGAGTGGCGGAAGCCGCCCAGGTTCGGCACATAAAGGCCCGGCTCGATGGTGAAGACCATCCCTGCTTTGATCTCTGTGTGGTCGCCAGTGTCCAGGAAGGGGCCTTCATGATAGCGCATGCCAATCGCATGACCGGTATGATGCTTCCAATGCGGCATCAGATTGTGCTTCCTGTAGTAGTTTCGCACTTCCGTGTCCACATCGGAACAGAGTTGCCCTGGCTGAAGATATTCCATGGCAATGTCTTGTAAAGCGACCATGTGATCGAAGAAACGGCGCACTTGATCCGAGGGGGGGCCCATCACCATCGTGCGTTCTAGTTCGCAATGATAGCCCCAAACCGGTGCACTCGCCCCAGTC
>JAADYZ010000471.1 GCA_010092775.1 Chloroflexota bacterium | reverse complement strand
GGCAAGCCAAGACCCTGGTATGGGGCGTGTTGACCGACGACAAAGCCAAGATGACAATCAGCCTGCGTGATTTCCGCCCCCATGTGGGACCGATGCAGGCTGAGAACTATCACGAGTTGGCGCGCGACCTCGCTCAGGACTATCTAGACGCCTATATCGATACGCTCGATACTTTCGTCGAGGCGGTTGGCAGGATGGCCATCGCCGAAGACGAGATGCACTGGGGCGTCTAGCGGCGGCGACCCTTGCCACCCTCGTCGCGCACGCCAAGCTGCTGACCGGGTAGCAATAGTTCCAACACGACCAAGAAGATGACCGCACCGACGGTGGCGTTAACCATCGCGTCAAGCAGGCCCACACCAAAGACCCCACCAGGCAGCAAGATGTTGTTCATAATGAACCCGCCGATGAAGGCACCGATGATGCCAATCGCGACGTTGACCAGACATCCTTGGCGCTGAGTGCGCAAGAGGGCACTGGCGATACCACCCGCAATTGCCCCAGTGATGATCCAGGTGAAAATGCTGCCGTATATCCGAATAAATTCTCCGACTGTCATGCGCTTCGCTTTCTCTCTATCAGGTAATCAATTTCTAAGTATAACGCGGTGAGGCCAGAATATGTTTCACCGCAGCCCATTTATTCGTCTTCCTGGAACATCGCGCCAACCGAAATCCCTTGGTGAGCGCGGCGGATGACTTCACCTAGCATGTCTGCCATCGTGATCACCGTCATGTTGGGCAGTAGGTCTTCCTCTGGAACGGGGATGGTATCGGTGAAGATGAATTCCTTAACGCGACTGCTCATTTCTTGCAGGCGTTCCTTAGCAGGGGGCGAGAAGACCGGATGGGTGAAAGCCAGATAGATGTCTTTGGCCCCGTTTTCATCTAACAGGCGCACAGCATTTTGCATCGATCCGGCGGTGTCGACTTCATCGTCGACGAGCAAGACGTTGCGACCCCGCACATCCCCTACGAGTGCCATCGCGCGGGCCGTACTGCCACTGCGCTTTTTCTCGATAAAGGACAGGGGCACCCCTAGAGCATGAGACCAGTTGCGTCCGCCTTTGGCAAAGCCAAGGTCTACCGTGGTGACGGTAAGGTTCTGAATGTCCCTGGCACGAACCACGTTTTTGAGGAGGTGAAGCGCACTCAACGAGTCACCGGGGATGCTGAAGAAGCCCTGAATCTGGCCAGCGTGCAGGTCAAGCGTCACGTAGCGATCGGCGCCAGCAATCTGGATCATGTCGGCGACAAGGCGTGCCGTAATGGGCGTGCGCGGCTCATCTTTCTTATCGCTGCGGGTATAGCTCATATAGGGAATCACCGCAGTGATGCGCCCGGCTGAGTCGCGACGGACGGCATCCAGCGTGATCAACAACTCCATCAGGTTGTCATTCACCGGGCGGGCCATGCTCTGGATGATATAGACATCCTGTCCGCGCACACTTTCACCCAGCTTGACGTAGATATTGTCGTTCGGGAATTTGTAGATGCCGCACTCAATCAGCGGTACCGGTACCATGTATTGGCGGCTCAGGTAGTTCGATATGCGATCGGCCAGGTCGGGACAGGCTGTCCCGGCAATCAATTTGATGTCGCCATACATTCCAGGGACTCGCGCCATAACTTAGCCTTCCTGCTTGAGATGGTGGCCGATCAAGTGATGAGCCGCCTGATGAGGATCGAGTTGGCGCTGCACCATTTGGTCGAGCACCGCTGTAATCTGCGTTGGCGGGATCGCCTGCAGAAGGCGATCGAGCAGAGTAGAGCGCAGCAGGTTATCCAGGGTGGCGGCAAAGCGCACCCTTTCCCGGCGTGCCAGCTCTCCACTCTCCTGCAAATAGCTGTGATGAGCCTCCAACTGCTGGACCAGGTCCGCAACCCCAGAGCCCTCTAGCGCGTTCGTCTCTTGAATAGGGATGCGCCAGCCTTCGACCTCGGGTTTGCTTTCGATGGCAGCGATCACGCGGCCATGGTGTCGCAGCGTTTCGTGGTCGGGCGCCATGCCGCCAGTTAAATCTAGCATGGCTTGCAAGGCGCGAACCGATGAGCGGGCACGCGGATCATCAGACTTGTTGACCACGAGAATATCGGCGATCTCCAGGATGCCCGCCTTGATAGCCTGTACATCGTCACCCAAGCCGGGCGCCTCCACCACAATAACCGACAGCGCATAGCGTGCAATGTCTATCTCAGATTGGCCTGCGCCTACGGTTTCGATCAGGATGACGTCAAAACCAGCCGCATCCAATACGGTTACGACATCGGCTGTGGTGCGGGCAAGCCCGCCAAGGCTGCCTCGTGAAGCCATGCTGCGAATGAACACACCCTTGTCGCCGCTCAGGTCACGCATCCGGATGCGATCGCCCAGGAGGGCGCCACCGGTAAAAGGGCTGGTGGGGTCGACAGCGATGATGGCGACGGTCTTGCCCTGCTTGCGCCAGTCTAAGGCCAATTGGTTGACCAGAGAGCTTTTGCCGGTTCCCGGCGCTCCGGTCACGCCGATGAGATGGGCCTGGCCAGACAGCGGAAAAAGCTCTGCCAGGGCCGCCTGACCGCTCTCTGTGTTGTTCTCAACCTGGGTAATCAAGCGGGCCAAAGCACGACGGCTTCCCGCCTTTAGGTCGGCGACCAGGCTCATCCGACCTGACCCGATTTGCGTTCAGCAATTTTCATTCGGATCACATTCACGATGTCGTCGGTGTTGGCCCCAGGCGTAAAGACAGCCGTCACGCCAAGTTCCTCTAGGCGTGGCATGTCTTCATCGGGGATGATCCCGCCCAGGATGACCAATACATCTTCCATCTCGTTTTCGCGCAGCAGCTCCATGATGCGGGGCGTCAGCGCCATGTGGGCACCGGACAGGATGCTTAAACCGACTACGTCTACATCTTCTTGCAGGGCGGCTTCAGCAATCATCTCAGGCGTTTGGCGCAGACCCGTATACACGACTTCCATCCCAGCGTCGCGCAGAGCACGGGCGATCACTTTGGCACCGCGATCGTGTCCGTCGAGGCCAGGCTTACCGATCAATACGCGGATTTTCTCTTCACTCATGGTCCCTCTTTGCGTATGGGGAATGCGGTGTGGCATAGAATGGGGCCATTATACCGTATCGCGCCCGT
Organism: Chloroflexota bacterium; assembly: GCA_010092775.1. Taxonomy (GTDB): domain Bacteria; phylum Chloroflexota; class Anaerolineae; order Aggregatilineales; family UBA3940; genus TC-71. The sequence continues at coordinate 1,819 of JAADYZ010000471.1, read as the reverse complement.
TCCACACGCCATCTCGCAGCGGGTCGACATCGGCGTTCAATGTTACGAAGTCTTGAACCTGACACGGGCTAATGGTATTGTTGAGTAAGACTGGGGGTGTAGACCCCATCATGGTAGTGCAAAGCCTATTTGTCCGATATAGGAGTGAACTAAAATGGCTAAACCATTTCCTGTAACCGATACATCTTTTGAAGAAGAGGTTCTGGAAGCTGACGGCGCTGTATTGGTAGATTTCTGGGCTGAGTGGTGCGGCCCCTGTAAGATGATCGCCCCCATTGTGGACGAACTCGCCACCGAGTACGAGGGTCAACTTGCGGTTGCCAAGTTGGACGCCGACGAGAACCCCAACACCATGCAGGCTTACGGCATCATGGGTATTCCAACCCTGATCCTGTTCAAGGACGGCCAGCCCGTCGAGCGCATCACTGGCTTCCGCCCGAAGGATCAGCTCCTGAAGGTTATCCAGCCTCATCTGAACTAAAACATCGGAACTTTGCACTTGAGCGCCCTCCAGACCTCTGGCGGGCGCTTTTCGATTCTACAGGCTGGTCAATCCGCTGGTTTTCGCTTACCATTGTTCTGGTGATACTGGCAATCCACAACAGGAGTGACATATTTCAATGAACGTCATGACAGCCATTCGCGAGCGCGTCGGGGCCGTTATCGGTGCAGTGGTGTTTGCATTGATCTGCTTGGTTGGCGGAGCGGCAATGGCCTTTATTGTGTCGCCGCAGCAAGCAGCCGAGTGGCGGCGTATCGATAATCTGGACGAATTGACGGCGGGTAGCTTTGCCGCTGTGGCCGCTGGTGAAAACGTCGTGGTTACTGGCACAATCGCCGGAGAAGCGCAGGGGCCAGAAGGCTACGTCTTCTACCAACGGCAGGAATGGGATGTCGAGCGCGACACGGATTCGGATGGCGACACCACATACGACGGCGATTGGAATACGATCGAGACGGTGTACCCTGCCTTTCAGATCCAGCTGGGCGACGGTGCGGTGGGTGTGGCTCCAGCGACCTCAATCACGCTGAGTGGCGACCTACGCGAGACGATTACCGAGGGCAGCGGCGGACAACGCGCCAGCTATCAGGGCCAACAACTTGCTGAGGGGTCCATCCGAGTGCGCGGCCTGGCCACAGGCGATGTGATCACCGTTTTGGGCAGCAAACTCGGTGATGGCCAGCTCGCCCCAGATCGTTTCCATGCTGGTGACCGGGAAAGCCTCGTGCAGCTCATCCGTAGCAATGCACGCGTGTTCTTCTGGGTGGGGGTGGCGATGATGGTCCTCTCGCCAGTCGTGCTCATCATGGGTGTAGTCGGTGCGATTTTCGGGCGCAGTAACCGTAGTGGTGGGGTCAACATCAAGCTGGGCCGCTAGAGCCTTCTGAGCGCAGGGAAGCCGCCTAGACGGTTGGCCAGAAAGCGCGGTAAACTAGCGGCCAGCGTCGACTCACACGAGTTGACACCGGCAGAAAGGAGACGATGGGCGGCAACTCTAGGTCCTGCGCCGCCCTCCCAGCGCTTATGAGCGACGAGACACAACACTATCTGGTGACCGGCGGTGCCGGCTTCCTGGGCATCAATCAGGTTCGTTATCTGCTTGCCCGAGGCCATCGCGTCACCTCCCTAGATTTGCTCCCCTTTGACTATCCGGAGCGCAGCCAAATCCGTGAGGTGCAGGGCGACATCCGCAATCGGGCCGATGTGGACCAGGCAATGGAGGGTGTGGACATCGTGATCCACACCGCAGCGGCGCTGCCGCTCTACACGCCCGAAGAAATCCACTCGACCGACATTGACGGCACACGCACCGTGCTG
>JAADYZ010000011.1 GCA_010092775.1 Chloroflexota bacterium | reverse complement strand
TTTCAAAGCATCGTTGACGGGAAGCCTCTGTGTATCGATGGGCTGGTTCAAAGCCTGAACCAACAGGCTGGTTAGGTTGCTCTTTTCATAGGGCGGCTGACCCGCCAGGACTTCAAAGGCGATCAGGCCAATCGCATAGAGGTCAGAGCGATGGGTGTAGGCTTCCCCGCGCAAGACTTCCGGTGCCAGATAGGCCGGTGTGCCAAACAGGCGATCGTCCTCAGCCTGCAAACGCTGATCGACAACAGACACGCCAAAATCGAGCAGCTTGACGTGCCCACGTTCGTTGACCAAGACGTTGGCTGGCTTCAAGTCACGGTGAAGCACCCCGCGTCGGTGTAGGTAGGCCAAGGCCTTCAAGCCTTGGATTAGCCAGTCGACCATCACTTCTACGTCGTCCGTTGAGTTCACGGCTTCGGTGATGGGGAGAGCGTTCTCGAAATACTCCATCGTGTAGTAAGGGACGGCGTTCTGGTCGAATCCATAGTCGAGCACGCTGACGATGTTCAGGTGCCTGAGGGAGGCCATCACTTTGAATTCTTGGGCTAATGCAACGGGGAGGAAACTACTGCTGCAAGATTGGATGACCCGATGCTCCGGCACAGTGACCTGTTTCAGTGCGACCTCTTCGCCGCGCAGCCGGTCAAAGGCGCGATAGACCACACCCATTCCGCCCTGGCCTATGATTTCTTCAATCTGGTAGCGTGTTTGCTGCGTTCCAGCGGCGATGTTCGGCATCGTCAATCGCCTCCCGTCTCATCTCGAAAATGTTGTTCCATACGCCCTGCATGATTCTGACGCGCTGACAGGGACAATGTGTAGGATGTGTCACTCAATTCGCGTATGAATTGTGCAGAGATGCTCAATCTAAGCTATGTAGAATCCAACATGGCCCGCTAAGTAAAAATACGCAGGGCCGGGCCATTCAGCGGATAAGCATGATGTGGGTTGGGGTTATCCTGTTAACTAAGCGGCGGGTTAACCAATCGGATATGGACAGAGGTGCCCGTGCCCTCGGTTGAGGTGATCTCAAAAGCAGCTCCAATCGAATCGGCCCGTTCGCGCATCGAGGTCAACCCGATTCCGCCACCATCTGGCAGGCTGCTGAGGTCAAAGCCGCAGCCGTCATCGGCAATTTCCACGTCGAGTTGGTCCGCGCCCAACCGCAGATAGACGGTGACCGAATTCGCCGCTGCATGTTTGAGCGCATTATTGAGTGCTTCAATCACGATGCGATAGAGAGCTTCTTCATAGCTGGCTGGTAGTTCAACAATGTCATCGGCGACCAAGCGCGCCTGAACCCCCGATCGTCGCTCTACCGCACTGAGACGCTGGTGCAGCGCACCGAGAAATCCTTCTTGCTCCAGGGTGGGTGGGCGCAGCTCATGGATCAAGAGGCGCATCTCGCGCAGCGCTTGATTAGAGATGTGCCCCACCTCTATCAACTGGTCGTCGACAAACTCCATCTTGCCAGCGTTGAGCATCCGCCGCCAGCCTTCGACCAACAGGGTCAGGCTGTAAAGCGATTGGGTCACCGAGTCGTGCAGGTCGCGCGCCAGGCGGCTGCGTTCTTCCATCACCGCCATCCGTTCGACCCGTTCGCGCAAGTGGGCGTTTTCGATGGCCAAAGCGGCTTGGTCCGCGAAGGTCATCGCCAGGTTGATTTCTTCTTCGGCAAACTCGCGTTCTTCCGGGTAATACATGATCAGGCAGCCGTAGATCTCTTCCGAGATGATCAAGGGTACAGCCAACAGCGCTCGATAGGGTTTGATCACCACATCGGAGTCGGGCGATGGAGCTACCATGCCCCCTTCGCCTGAGATCGCGACAGGCTGGCGGTGTGTGCTGACCTCGGCCATCACTTGCCAGCCGGGAAAATGTGTGGCAGGCAGGCGCGGAGCAGTGTGCAATCCCTGTGCAGCCTGCACTGTACACACATCATTCAGAGAGGTCAGGCTGCAAATGGCCCCGGCATGGCCGCCCAACAGGTCACGCGCCTGGTCTACGATGAAATCGAGGATGTCTGCCAAGGGGCGGTTTGAGTTGAGGATGGCCAGAATGTGTCGCAGACTCTCAGCGACGCGACGCCGCTTTTCGATCTCATCGGTGCGCATCTCTACCCGCGTTTCGAGCAGGTGATAGGCTTGGTCGCGCTCATGCTGGACTTCCTGTTGACGCGTCACATCGTGGATGACGACCAAACAGGCTGGGCGCTCATCAAAAGTTAGCAGGCGGCGCATCACCTCAACCGTCATGGTTCGGCCTGCGTGATCCTGATGCAAAAAAGTGGCGGGCCGTGCCCGCCGAACGGGATCCGATTCGTTCAGCCAGGATGCCACGCGATCGGCTTCATCCGGGTGAAATAGGTCAATGATGGTCTGCGCCATGAACCGCTCATCGCTGGCTCCGTAGTGGCGCAAGGCCGCCGCATTCACAGCCAGGAAGGAATAGTCCGCCAGATCGTAGACAATCACAGGCAGTGGGTTGCTCTCGAACAACAGGCGATAGCGCTCTCCGCTGCCATCAAGAGTGGTGTCTAGAGCTTGGTCTTCTGTCTTTGAGTCCATTACTTGCCCTCCCGGAACTCAATCAAGGCTGGCGTAGCCCTGTCGCAGGGCATAAAGAGCGGCCTGAGTCCGGTTGGCGAGATGCAGTTTATTCAGGATGTTGCCGATATGGTTGCCGACCGTCCGCTCGCTAATGTGCAGCATCTCGGAAATCTCATAGTTGGTCAAGCCTTGGGCCAGCAGCTTCAAGATCTCGACCTCACGAGCCGTCAGCGGCGACTCCGTCGGTGGCAGGTCGGAAGGGCGATTCAATTCGCGGATCACCTTCAAGGCGATTGCAGGGGGCAGTGCTGACTCACCCCGATGGACGTCGTGGATAGCGTTAAGCAATTGGTCCGGCGTGGAGTCCTTGAGCAGATAGCCCAGTGCCCCCGCCTTAATGGCAGGAAAGACCTGATCATCCTCAGAGAAGCTGGTCAGCACTAAGATGCGTGCGTCTGCTTCCGTCTCCTTGATCTTTTGGATCACCTCAAGGCCAGTCATGCCCGGCATCACCATATCGAGGATGATCACATCGGGCTTGAGGCTCAACGCCTTCTCCAAGGCATCGACGCCATCGACTGCTTCCCCGACCACGTCGATCCCATCTTCGGTGTTGAGCAGCGTCACCAGGCCTTTGCGGACAATGGCATGGTCATCTGCCAGTAGGATTCGGATTGTCTCGGCCATCTTTTACCCCTCTCGCTGGGATTATCTTTCATTGTAGCCCATGGTGAGACCCTTTTCGACCATCTGTCATGCCCAATGCATGGAGATGTCAGGGTATAACAATGAGCTTCGTCAGGCATATAGAGGCTTTACAAGCTCAACAGGTTTGTGTTAAGCTGAAGTTAAGAAGAGCTGTTGAAGGCATCGCCTTTGGCTACACTCTTCTACATTCATAGAACCAAGGAAAGGACGGTTCTGAGATGGTCAGCCCCATTCAGTTAAAGAAGCGCACGCCGAAAGCATCACCGGTGATTGAAGCCGTTGGTCAGCATACAGAAGCCGTTGTGAAGTGTCCGATTTGCCATGAGCGTCATTTTGTGTCGGTAGAACTGGCATCAGATAGAGGTCCGGACGTTCCTTGGGAGGGCTTAAGCGCCCGCCCGGTCAGCCACACCCTGCGTGTGATGTGCCCGAATGAACAGAAACCCTTTGACGTCACCTTGCGCGTCTACGCAGGACGTCGTACGAGCGCGATCAGCGGAGTCCATGTCGAAGTCGCCTAAGCCCTTGCCTTTTCATTGGGGACTCAACACGACTAAGGTGTTGAGTCCCTAATTCGTTGTGATCCCCTCACGCTTTCCGACGTAGCATGAGTGTGACTTCCTGTTTGTTTGAGACCAACTGCTTCACATAGACAATCCGATACGCTTGACGCAGCAGCCTAAACGCATGATCCATCAGACGGCGATATTGAGGTTTGCGCAATTTCAAGGTCATCACTTAGGCGCGAAGCATACTCAACCATCAGCCGAGCAGAGGATTGTGGACGACTGTGCTCCAGGTAGTCTCGCGCTGTTAATCGATGCGTGACAACGCCCGAGTCTACCATCAACCAATCATACATTG
>JAADYZ010000470.1 GCA_010092775.1 Chloroflexota bacterium | reverse complement strand
GGTAATCAGCTTTTCGGCCCTGGAGCGAATGAACTTAGCCTTGGGCAGCGTCGTTTTGATTTTTTCATGGCGGAAGAGCTCCGTAACCAGGTTACGTTTCAGCATCTTCCGGTGATTGGTTGTCCGCCCTAAACGGCGGCCACTCACTCTATGACGCATTTCCTCACCTCATCAACAGTAGGCACGAGCGCGGCTTAAGCGCCCTCGCCCGCTTCCTCATCTTCCAGGTAGCCGCGTTCGCGCAGGGAGCCAACTAGCTCTTCCAGGGACTTATCGCCGAAATTGCGGATCGCAAGCATGGCGTCTTCGCCCTTATCGAGCATCTCCAGCACCTCACCAATGGTGGTAATGCCGGTACGCTTGAGTGAGTTGAACACGCGAACACTCAAGTCAAGACTCTCAATCGGTATTTCGTAGTAGGGTGGCTTCTCTGGAACTTCTTCGACTTCCGGCTCCACATCAGGTGTGAAGATCTCTGGGTCAACCTGGGCGATAATGCCCAGGTGCTTCATCAATAGCTCGGCGGCCTTGCTCATCGCGTTTTCCGGCTCGACCGTTCCGTCGGTCCAGACTTCCAGCATGAGCTTGTCGTAGTTAGTGCGCTGCCCGACACGTGCCGCATTGATGTCGTAGTTGACACGGCGCACGGGGCTGTAGATCGCATCGACCGGAATCTCTCCGATCGGGAGGCGACCACGCTCATCGGCGGGCGAATAGCCTGTGCCGGTTTCCACATTGAGTTCCATCTCAACACGGGCCGCGTCATCGTCTATGGCAAATAAGTACAGGTCGGGATTCTTAATCTCGACCTCTGGCGGGCAGATCAAGTCTGCTGCGGTTACCACGCCGCCCTGAACATCCAGGCGCAAACGGGCGCGATCCACGCTGTGGAGGATCATACGAAGCTGCTTGATCTGCAAGATCAACTGCGTCATGTCTTCACGAACATGCGGGATCGCAGAGAATTCATGATAGACGTCGGCTACCCGGATCGATGTAACCGCAGCACCCTCCAAGGAGGACAGCATGACGCGGCGCAGGGCATTGCCCAGCGTGATGCCAAATCCGCGCTCTAACGGGCTAATGACAAAGCGGCCATAGTTGCGCGACATCGCATCGCGTTCGATCTTGGGTAGGACCATTGTGTTGGCGTTCAACGAACCAGCCTCCTCAGGTTGAAAGAGCTACCAATACCAGACTGCGACTTTGCTGTTTCGTTAGCGGCTGTAGTACTCCACAACCAACTGCTCGTTGATTGTGATCTCGATATCGGAACGCTTGGGCGGGCGCAGGACTTCACCCGAGAGTGACTGCGGATTGATCGACACCCACTCGGGTATAAGACGCTCACCCATCAAATCGCGCACATCCTTAAAGTAGGTGCGCTTGCGACTCCCCTCACGCACGACGACTTTGTCACCGGGGCGCACACTGTAGGACGGGATATTGGTCCGGCGTCCGTTCACCTCAAAGTGACCGTGTTGGACCAATTGGCGCCCTTGCGCCCGTGACTCGGCGAAGCCCATGCGATAGACCGTATTATCGAGGCGGCTTTCCAGGACGCTCAACAGGTTCTCGCCGGTCAGGCCAGAGCGACCCAGCGCCTGGCGAAAGTAACGGCGGAACTGACGTTCCAGAATGCCATAAATACGGCGCACCTTCTGCTTCTCGCGCAACTGCAACGCGAAGTCTGAGGCGCGACCACGACGAAACGTGTTCTCACGACCATGTTGGCCGGGCGGATAATTTCGCTTTTCGATCGCGCATTTGGGTGACATGCAGCGCGATCCCTTTAGAAACAACTTCTGACCTTCGCGTCTGCATAGTTTGCAGACCGGCCCGGTATAACGTGCCATCCTAGTTTGCTTCCTCCCTTATCGCCGGATATTCACGGCGGGCATAAGGTTTACGCTCAACACGAGCTATACGATTGGTTAAACCTTCACGCTAGCGGCCAATCGATCAGCCGCTAGCGACCCTACACACGACGCTTTTTGCGCGGACGCGTCCCATTGTGAGGGACAGGCGTCTGATCGGTGATAGAACGCACCTTCATGCCGCTGGCCAACACCGCGCGAATGGCGGCTTCACGGCCAGGGCCAGGGCCTTTGACAAACACATCGACCTCGCGCATTCCCAGGTCAGCAGCGCGCTCACAGGCGGTTTGGCCCGCCACGCGGGCTGCATATGGGGTGCTCTTGCGCGACCCCTTAAAACCCGCGTTACCTGCGCTGGACCAGGCGACTACGTTCCCTTGTTGGTCAGTCATGCTGACGATCGTGTTGTTGAAGGTCGCATGAATATGGACCTGACCATACGGGATATTCTTCTTGACTTTCTTCTGTCCGCGACGACCCATAGGTCCTCCCCTACTTCTTCATCGCACCGCGTCGACGCCCACGACCGGCCACCGTGCGCTTGGGGCCTTTGCGGGTGCGCGCGTTGGTCTTGGTACGCTGACCACGCACTGGCAAGCTCTGCCGATGGCGCAAGCCACGGTAGGTACCGATGTCGCGCAGACGCTTGATATTCATCTCGACCTCACGACGCAAATCACCTTCAATCACGAAATGGCGATTGATGTAATCGCGGATCGCACCGACCTCCGATTCGGTCAGGTCCTTCACACGCGTTGCTGGACGAACCCCAGTCTCCGTCAGGATTTCCTTGCTGCGTGTCGGACCAATGCCGTAGAGGTAGGTCAGTGCTGTCTCAATTTGCTTATCGCGAGGTAGGTCAACACCTTCAATACGTGCCATAAAACGATTCTCCTACCTTGCCGCTAGCCTTGGCGCTGCTTGTGCTTCGGATTGGAACAAATCACCATGACGCGCCCATGACGCTTGATGACTTTACACTTTGGGCAGCGACGACGAACGGATGAACTCACTCGCATCTTGAAATGACCTTATCGCTACTTGTCAATTATGCCGAATTTGTATTATATCAGCTTGACCGCCCTTAGTCCATCTTCGTGAGGACATCCGGGCCATTTTCCGTGACCGCGATGGTATGCTCGAAGTGCGCACACCACTGGCGATCTGCCGTGACAATCGTCCAATGGTCGTCGAGGACCTCGACTTCTGGACCGCCAATCATGACCATCGGCTCGACTGCAAAGACCATACCGCGCCGCAGCTTGATCCCTTTGCCGGGGTCACCCCAGTTGGGGATGTGCGGCTCTTCCCACATCTTGCGCCCTACCCCGTGTCCACCATATTGGCGCACCACGTTGTAGCCCAGCGGTTCGATGTAGCGCTGCACGCTGGACGAGACATCACCCAGACGATTGCCTGCCATACACTGATCGATGGCTTTGTAGAGCGAGGACTCAGTTACCTCTAGCAGCTTCTGCACGTCCTCTGTCACTTGACCGACCGGCCAGGTGAAGGCTGAGTCACTGACCCAGCCCTTATAGATCGTGCCACAGTCCAGGCTGACGATGTCGCCATCCTGAAGCACGCGATCACCTGGAATGCCGTGCACCAACTCCTCATTGACGGAGGCGGTGATGGTTGCTGGGAAGGGATGTTTGCTACCCTTGGGATGGCCGAGAAAGGCCGGTGTGGCACCGTACTTCTCGATGATGTTGTAGGCAATCTGATCGAGTTCGCCCTGTC
>JAADYZ010000469.1 GCA_010092775.1 Chloroflexota bacterium | reverse complement strand
AGGGGGAATGATTGTACCGTTGTTAGGTGGACTGGCCGCGTCGACCAGCAGTGCCTGGCAGCCTGTGGCCCCGCCCAGCACCACGATCAACAGCATGATACCAAAGCGTGAGTTCAACATGTCGCCAAGTATAGGAAGGCTTACGCAAACTGACAAGGTGACTCTCGTCACAATCAGAGTGCAGCAACCCGCTTGCCCCATCGCCACTCATCCGAGATGCTAGGTTACGAGTCTGTTGGTGGGCCGCACAATCGGCACAATTCTCAACGAGCTTGTTCTTCAAGGCAATTTCTCTATGAAAAGGACACGAACATACCGACCGATCGTCGTTTGAGGTCATGCGGTCTGGCTAGCACTGTGTCTCCTAAGCAAAGGAAAAGGCTATGGAAGAAGGGGTTTCCTACCGACGTAGTATTTGGATCTCGAGCCTCATTACCCTGGTAGGCTTCGCACTGTACATTGGTATCTCGGCCTTCATCCCGAGACCCAATACACCTGCGGGCCTGCTGCTCCTTGGGATCTTTTTGACCTTGATACCAGCTATCATTTGGCTTGCGTTCTTCTATCAACAAGATCGCTCCGAACCTGAACCAATGAAGCTGGTTATCCGCATGTTTGTGTTCGGCGGGATCGCCGGGGCGGTAGCGGTCGCCTTCAACAGCCAGATCGCCGACCCTCTGCTGGTGCGCTTCAACAACCTGCTGATTAGCTTCATCGTCACGTTCTTCACGGTATCACTCATTCAAGAGGTCTTGAAGGTCGCGATGGTGCGCTATGTTGTTCTCGGCACCAACGTATTTGACCAACACCCTGATGGAATTGTTTATGGTCTGGCCTGTGGATTGGGTTTCGGTACCATCTTGACCCTCGCTTTTGTGGTCAACACCGAAGGTGTCGTTCCCTTGGCCGCAGCCTTGCAGGCCGTAGACAACGTCCTGATTCATGGCGCGCTAGGTGCTGTGGGTGGCTACTACATTGGGCGTGTCAAGATCGACGGGAAGAACATCCAGTGGATGATCACAGGTCTGCTGTTAGTCACGCTGATCAATGCTGTGTATCAAGTGGCCTCAAGCCAGTTGGCTGGTCAGCTTGACTTCAATCCCTGGATCAGCCTGGCCGTCTCTGTTGGCCTCGCGATTGTGGTCATTGCTGTTCTCTTCTATTTCTTCCGCCGTGCCCTAATGCGTGCCGCAGGCGACCTGACGACCGTCTCTATGGCCATCAACGCTCGCTCGAAAGTGATCCCCTGGGACATCGCCCAACGCTATGACTTCCTGTTAATCGGTGGCATTGTGATCGCCCTGGCCGTTTCCCTTGGCACAGGCGTTGCCCTTAACGGTCAATCCCGCACCTACACCGCCGACGAAATCGGCCTGACCTTCAGCTATCCCGCCACCTGGTCCGAAGCCGGTGAGACCATCGGGAGTGTCACCCTGAGGGACTTTGGTGGGCGCGGCATCTACAAGCCAACCTTCATCGTCGACTCTGAGAAGATCGGAGGCGACAGCCTGGAGTTGGCAGCGGCGGGCGAACTCACCCGCCTGGCCGGGCAAAATGCCTTTTACGTCGAACTGGGTCGCAACGACAATGCGACCGTCGCTGGCAACGATGCCATCCAGGTTGAATACCAGTTCGCAACAGAGACAGCAGCTGGCCCTGCCGTCGTGACCGGCATCATCACTTTTGTGGAAGTTGACGGCGAGTTGTTTATGCTGCGCTATCAGGCCGATGCAAGCGTCTTCGACGGCGGCCTGCCGCTCTACAATCGCCTCCTGAATTCGGTTCGCTTTGAGTGATATTGAAGGAGTAGTTCCGTGACCATATCTGCAAAGAATCCTGTACGCTTCGTTGTCTTGATGCTGGCCTTTGCGGTTCTGGCTTGTATCGGAACGGGTACCTCTGAAACACCCGAACCGGAACCGGTCCAGGAGCAAGAGGAAACGGAGCCGGCAGAGCCAGACCCAGCCACACAAGGGGAGTCTGACAGTAGCGCACCCAGTGATCAGCCTGTCGATACACAGCCCGCCTCGCCGTCGACCTTGACGCCTGAGGAAATCGATCAGGTAACGGCAGCATCAGTGCAGATTCTCGCCACCGATGCTGCGCTCAATCCGCAATGGACAGGCTCCGGGACCATCATCAATCCCACAGGTGAGATCATCACCAACTGCCATGTGGCTTGCGGTGCTCCCGTGCTATTGATCCTCATGACCGAGTCGGCTGACCAGGCTCCAGAGCCGCGCTATCGCGCCGAAATCACCCACTTTGATGACCCGCTGGATATCGCGATCTTGCAAATCACCGCTGACGTAGATGGCAATCCGATCTCGCCGACTGACCTGCCCTTTATCGAAGTGGGCGACTCGAACAGCCTGCGCCTGGGCGACCCAATCCGCGTCTTCGGTTATCCTGGTGTGGGTGGCAGCACAATTACCTTCACCAGCGGCTCTGTCAGCGGGTTTGAAAGTGCGACCGTCGCCGGAACGGAGCAGCGTGTTGTCGTCAAGACAGACGCCGACATCGCTAGTGGCAACAGTGGGGGTACCGCTGTAAACCTGGAAGGGCAGTTGGTGGGCATTCCAACGCTGGTCAACCCGGACATCCGTGACGGTGTGACCATTGGCGGAATCGGCGTCCTACGTCCAGTCAACCTGGTAGACAGTGTTCGCCAAACCGGTGCCGGACAGCCCAGTGT
>JAADYZ010000468.1 GCA_010092775.1 Chloroflexota bacterium | reverse complement strand
TGTATAAGAGACAGGATTAGGACTGCCGGGACGATTGCCCTGCTGACCGCCGGGAAGATTGCCCTGCTGGCCGCCCGGTTGACTGGCGCCGCCGGGACGATTGCCTTGCTGACCACCGGGTCGGTTGGGACTGCCGGGCCGATTGCCTTGCTGGCCGCCGGGGAGGTTGGGGCGTCGTCCGCCGGGCGGACCAACTTGCCGATCGTCCTCTATGGGGTCGTCTTCGAAGTCGTCTTGATAATCATCGACGAACTCGTCGTCAACCTCGTCATAGTATTCGTCGTCGTAATCGTCGTGGTCTCTCATAAAGTCAGACAATCTGCTGTAGTTACCAATACGTGAGTGGAAATTGTGACGAGGGTTATAGCATTTTTGCGGTATTCGGGCAACGTCCCATCCAGCGGTGAATCGAAACGGAGCCGCGTGCGCGGCCCCGTAAACCAATCAGGATGGAATGCCTACTCGTCTTCGTTGAGGGTGCGCAGGCTCAAGCCCAGCCGGCGGGCGTCGCCGTCAATGTTTAATATGCGGGCGCTGACGCGCTCCCCTTCTTGGACCACATTGCGCGGATGCAGGAACTGGCCCTCAGCCAGCTCAGAGACGTGAACCAGGCCTTCGAGTCCTTCTTCAATGCAAGCGAAGGCTCCAAAATCGACCACGTTGGTAATCACACCCTCAACCATCTGGCCCACTTCATAACGCTGCTCGACCGTCTCCCAGGGATCGGGCTGCAAGCGCTTCAAACTGAGGGCCACCCGCTCTTCGCCTGGGTCAACTGACATCACATAGACCTTGACGGTCTCGTTGCTAGACAGCACATCACGGGGATGGCCAACGCGGCCCCAGGATAATTCCGAGATGTGAATGAGGCCCTCGACACCACCCAGATCTACAAAGGCGCCAAAATTGCAAACGTTGGTCACGATGCCTTCCTGGATCATGCCTTTCTTCAGATTGGACAAAATTTGCGCCCGCTGCCCTTCTTGCACCTGGGCGGCACGCTCAGAGAGGATCAGCCGGTTCTTGTCTTCATCAATCTCAATAATGCGCAGGGAGATGGATTGGCCGACGCGGCGAGCTAACAGGTCGCGGCGGGTGTATTCATTGACCTCGGTGGGAAAGTCTACGAGCTGACTGGCCGGGACGAAGCCGCGTAGGCTGTTCCAAGAGACAAGCAAGCCGCCCCGATTGTAGCCTGTGATCTGCAAATCGATGGCTTTGTCTTGATCGTAGGTATCAACTGCGGTCTTCCAGTCGTGTTCGTTGACAAATGAGGAGCCGTTGGGGAAGTCTTGGATACTGCCATCACTGGAATAATCGCTCCAGTTGCTGCCTCTTGAATAGGGGGCGCTGTTACTTGCATATTCGCCTTCTTCGAGGAGAGCGCTCCAGTAGCCTTCATCAATCTCAAAGGGAGGCAGGACATCCTCTTTTTGCTCTTCTTGTAGTTCAGTCGCCATACGACAAACCCTTCCTAAGATAGAGATACAATTCGAGTTCTAAATGTGGTTAACCAACTCAGTAAGTTGAGATTTGGAAAATGTCAACCAGTCTGTTCCGAATGATTGTATATTTAAGATGCCAGAAGACTCCCTAATTGTCAAACCTGGCCAGGACCCAAGTCCTAGAGTTTCATGAACTTTCATAAACAGTATACAGGAGCGAGCGGCATGATCCGGATCGGAGACTATCGCATCGACATCATCAACGATGCACAAATTAAGATCGAGGCAGGTGGTGTTTTCGGCCTGGTGCCGCGTGCCTTGTGGTCGCGCAGCTACACTTTTGATGAGGAAAATCGCGTCGAGATGCATCATAATTGCCTATTGGTGCGCGGTGAGGGACACACCATCGTGGTCGATACGGGCCTGGGCACCCGCCTGGATGAGAAGACCAGCCGCCGCATGGCCTTGGAGCGTCCAAAGGGTGACCTGGTGAGCGGGTTACGTGCACTCGGCGTTGAGCCGGAGCAGGTCGATCTGGTGATTAACACCCATCTACATGCTGATCATTGTGGCGGCAACATGCGCGAACACGAGGAGACGCTGCTGCCAACCTTCCCTAACGCGGAGTACTGGGTGCAGCGCCTGGAGTTCGCCGATGCCATGTATCCGAATGAACGGTCACGCGGCACCTACTATCCGGACAACTACGCGCCACTCCATCGTGCCGGACAACTCCGTTTATTGGACGGCGATACACTGGCCCTACCCGGTATCCGCTGCCTGGTGACGCCCGGACATACACGGGCCCACCAGAGTGTGCTATTTGAGGCCGACGAGCAAAAACTGCTTTACATCGCCGATCTGAGTACCTTTGCAGTACACTTTGAGCGGCTGGCCTGGATGACCGCCTATGATGTGGAACCCCTGGTCACGCTAGAGACCAAGCGCAAGTGGCAGCGGTGGGCGCTGGAACATAAGGCCTTGATTCTATTTGAGCATGACCCGCTGACGGTGGCAGCTCGCCTGGTGCAGGTGGGTGATCGCGTCCGTTTGGAAACTGAACAGTTACAACTTGAGAACTAGAAGGAGACGGATATGTCTGAAGAGCAAGCGATTGATCTCTCTCACCTGGATATTGGCCGAGTCGGCAACGCCAACCCCGTACAAGAACGGGTGGCCTTCTTCCGCAATCTCTATCGGCGCGGCGTTCTAAGTTTGCGTTTGTTGTTCGATGGGCGTGTACCCTTCAAAACGAAGCTGCTGCCCATCGTGGTGATCGGCTATGTGCTGTCGCCGCTCGATCTGATTCCGCTGATTCTCACCGGCCCACTCGGTGTTATCGATGATCTGGTGCTGATCACCTTCGCCATTGATCGCTTTCTCCAGAATGTCCCCCCCGAACTACTGGTCGAGTGGGCCGAACGTCTGGGTTACACCAATGAAGATGCACCGATGTTGGAAGCTGGCGGCTAACTGATCACAACATTTGGGCGAGGGCCTGCGCATTGGTGGCCGCGATGTTGTTAGTCGGGTCGAGTTCGGCGGCCAGCTGGAAGTGATACTGCCCTTGGCGCAGCCGCTCACGCGGCAAGCCTGTGGTCTGACCGTACCGGATCAAGGCGAAGGCGGTGTAGAAGTGCAGCAGACTGTTTTCGGGAAAGCGCCTGATCGCCTCTTCTCCGATGCGAATGCCGCGCTGATCCTCGCGTTCTTCAAAGCAGTCATAGAGGTCTAGCCAGAGGGCGATCCACTGCGTTTCCGGCAGCTCCGGCGCGTTGGCGTTCAGCCAATCGAGGCTGCGCTGAATCCTAGCCCGCCACTGCACTTTGGCTCCAACCGGTGCCCCAGTCGTATTCCCAGTGATCAGCACGATCAGGCGGCTCAGATGGGCCTGAGAGTTGGTTTCATCAAGCTCGATGGCGCGGCTCAAGTACCATTCCGCTAGCCCATTGAGCTTGAGCGAGGCGTGCAGCCCTCCTAACTCGGCCAGTTGGGCAGCGGTCGCTGGTCCTTCCCGGCCGTGGCTGTTCTTGATCTCT
>JAADYZ010000467.1 GCA_010092775.1 Chloroflexota bacterium | reverse complement strand
TACTTTGCGTGCCCACTCATCCTGTGGGTCGAGCTTCAACACACGTCGGACAGCGACCTCACGCTCACGCGGGGAGCCAGTGTAATAGGCCAGGCACTTCCAAGCCAACAGGTTATCGGGATGGTTGCGAGCTACGCGTCTGAAAAGGGGCAGTGCCTCCTCAACTTGACCTTGTTTGGCATAGGCAATGCCGCTAGAAAGAAGCTGACGGATGGATGGGTCGGCCATGTTTGTCCCTCGTTGGCGCTACAACACACCCTCATAGCTTTGATCATCTGGGCTGCCGCTGCAAAAGGTCACCCATTGATCCAAATCGTCCGGGTTGTATTTCCAGGCTGTATCGGACTCGAGCAGCAAGCGGTGGGCTAGCTCCCTCAATTCGCCCTCGGCCGCTGCCACCGTTTCGATCTGAATATGGGCATCTTGCTGGCCCTGCGGCGTGACGGTCACGAGCCGGTAGACACAAGGATAGCCTGAGAGTGGGGCCGTGTTGATGTGCAGCCGTGGCCCGCGCTGGCGGAGTTGATGCACATGATGGTGCCCAGAGAGCACCAGCTTGACGTTCGGATGGCGGTCCAGCAGGGCTTCGACCTCTGAGCCGTTTTGTAGGATGAAATCCTCCCACCATTCGCGATCATTGTGGGGGCCCATCTTATCGAGTGGGTGATGGACGGCAATCAACACCAGATCGTCCCGCAAAGCGTCGAGCTGTGCCTCTAACCAACTTAACTGCCCTGGATTGATCTCACCCAGCCAGTCGTCAGGCAGGCGCGAGTCCAGCCCGATCAGATGAAGACCAGGCGCGATTTCCCGCGTCCATTGAGAGTGGTTGGCAAAGGGCTCGTCGGCCATGCGCGGGTCAATGCGTCGGACGACTTCTTCAGCCGGTAGGGCATCTGGTACGCGCGGCGAGATAAAGCCATCATGATTGCCAGGGACGTAGTGCCAGGGCTTCTCCAACTGCGCGATGGTCTCGACAAACAGCGTGACCTCGGGTTCTGTCGCTTCGTCGAAGACATCACCGGTGATCAATACAAAGTCCAGCGCGGCGTCTTGATTGAAGCGCTCGATGACCTTCTCAAATACATCGACGGCTGCCCGCCCCAGGCTGCCCCAGGAGTGGCCCTCAGCTCGGATATGGATGTCGGTCAGGTGAGCAAAACGGACGGCTGGCGAGTCGGCCATAACGAAACCCTTAGCTGCGAATCTTCGGGTGAATTATGGCGTGAAACGCAGGATTACACAACCAGCTTATAGCCCACGCCCCAGACGGTTTCGATGGTCACATCGCTGGCCGCGTCACTCAAGCGGGCGCGCAGATGGGCCACGTGTACATCGACGGTGCGCGTCTGCCCCAGAAAATCGAATCCCCACACCAGGTTGAGAAGCTGCTCGCGATCCATCACCAGGCCAGGATGTTGCACAAAGGCATAGAGCAGATCGAACTCCTTGGCCCGCAGAGAGAGCGCCGTATCCTTAACCCAGGCTTCACGGCGGGCCGGGTCAATCGTGACATCGCCGATCTGCAGGGGGGAACTGCTCGCTTGCGCGGCAGGTGGTGCGGCCCGCCGCAGAATCGCTTTGATGCGAGCCACCAGCTCACGCGGGTTGAAGGGCTTTGTCATGTAGTCGTCAGCGCCCAACTCCAAGCCGACAATCTTGTCGATGTCGTCATCGCGGGCGGTCAGCATAATGATCGGGACATCAGAATGCGCACGCGTGCGTTTGCAGATGTCCCAGCCGTCGATGACAGGTAGCATGAGGTCCAGCACGATGATGTCGGGCTGTTCTGCGCCGATCACATCGAGTGCCTCTTGTCCATCGGCGGCTTCCAGAATCTGGTAGCCCTCCTGCTCTAAATACATGCGTGCCAGTTCGATGATATGCGGTTCATCATCAACTAGCAGGACCGTTTCGGTTGGCATAAGACGACGACCTCGTTAGTTGTCAGGGGCAGGGATGGGAGTGGGCGGAACGACCGTCGGTTGTTCGCAGGTCTCCAGCGCAAGGTTGACCTGTTCGACGATGGCTTGCCGACTTGCTTCGGCAAACGCGTCAATCTCACCGATGGTTTGGCGCAAGAAGGGCAGCGCTTCGCTGCATCGCCCCTCATTCACAAAAGAGATACCAAGCTGCCAGGGGATATTGACGCTATCTACGCCTAGTTCGAGCGCCTGGCTGTGGGCTTCGATGGCGTTCGGCCAATCGAGCCGATAGTAAGAAATCTCACCGAGCCGAAACCAGGGTGTGCCATAATTGGGGTCGAGTTCGGTCGCACTCTGATAGGCTTCGATGGCGCTTTCCTGGTTGCCAATGAAGGACTCATAGGTCAACCCGATCTGAAAAGCAATCACCGGATTCTGCGGGTTCAGTTCTTGCGCCTCAAAAAGCTGGTCGAGCGCCTCGTTGTAGCGCCCTTCTTGTCGATAGGTGCGGGCCAGAGCGACGCGCAAGTAAGCCAGCGAAGGCGCTCCCTCAATTGCCAATTCGTATTGGATCGACGCGTTGAACCAATCGCCGAAGTTCTCGTAAATCCAGCCGAAGTCGCGCCGTATATCGGGGTCATCGGGGTCGAGGGAGATCGCCGTCTCGATGGTTTCCAGCGCTTGATCCCAGCGATCTAATTCTACGTAGGCTTCAGCCAGGTACGCGTAGGAGAGGGCATATTCCTCATCCAGATCAATCGCCCGGTTGATCTCGGTGATGGCCCGTTCTGGGTCCCCAGCCCAATCATAAGCCTTCCCCAAGATGGCATAACCTTCCGGGCGGGTGGCATCCGCGAATTTGGCATCATTGGCAGCTTGGAAGGCGTCTTCCAAAAGGCGTTCACGCTCAGCCGGGTCATATTCCATCGCCGACATGAAGATCAGCAGGCGGGCTTGCTGAAAGTGAAACTCGACGTTGCTCGGGTCAATGTCTGCCGCCTCACCATAGAGTTCAACCGCCCGCTGGAGATTGCCGCTGTTGTAGGCTTCTTCAGCCTGAATGGCGACTTCAGTGGGGTCAGCCGTTGGGCGAGGGGTGGGCCGCACCGTGTTAGAGACGTTATCCACGCGCTGTTGAATCTCTGGTGTGATGGTCTCTTGATTGAACAACACCCAGCCCGACCCGCCTATAATGATCAGGTAGATCAAGATGCGCAGCGGATCGTTGGAAGGGCGGCGACGCTCACGGCCTGGCTTGTAGTTGGCGTAGCTGCGTCGGCGTCGTTTGGTGTCTAAGGGGATGCCCATGATCAGCCCTCTTGTTGGGGGGCTTCTTCCGTTTGGTTGTTGTCGTCTTCTGTCTCGTTGGGCGCTTGCCCCGGCAGGTCAAGGATCAGGTCAAACTCCAGGTCCTGAAATTGCTCTGGGATCGGGATCGGCCGTTCTGGCGGCGTGAAGGCATAGTCGTTGCAGAGGATGATGGCCCGCAGAATCTGGTCGCGAATCTCAATTGGATAGCCGTTGCCGCTGGGGTCATTGGCCGGGCGATCCAGATACATCGTCATGGCTGTGTTCAACAGGTCTTGCGGCCCATCGTGGAGCGGATATTCTCGGCTCAACTCGATGTTGCTACATTGATCCATGTAATAGTGAGCAAGCGCCTTGACATAGTAAACCTCAATCGATGCGCTGTTGGATGCACCTGCTGGCAGAGATTCATCATCTTCACGCGGGTTAGCTTCGGTCCAGTCGATGGCCAGTTGCAGCGTCTCGACTGCGCTCTCATAATTGCGCCGCGTGAAATACACCTGCCCAATTTGCTGCCAGGCCATCAAGCGCATCCAGTCGGGGAAGGGTTCCAGGTCAGCGCCTTCTGCAATCGCTAGGTCACGCTGTTCGATCTTGTTCAGCGCCTCTTGGAAGTTGGCCTGAGCCGAGGCGTCTTCGCGCATCTCGAAGTAGGTCAGGCCGAGCACAATGTTTGGTCGTGGGTCCTCTGGCGAGCGTAGCTTGATTTGCTCGTAGGTCATAATCGACTGCTCATACATCAAGGCACCGCGATAATTGCGCGCCAATCCGTAGAGCAGGGGCAGAAGATTGGGTTCCAGTGCCAGCGCCTGCTGATACTGCTGAACTGCACCGCGATAATCGCCCTGGAATTCGAGCACCAGTGCCAACACCCAACGCGCATCGACGTTGTAGGGGTCCATCGTCACGGCGCGTTCCGCGTTTTGGTAGGCCTCGCGCCAACGCTCCAGATTGTTGTAGACCTCAGCCAGGTAGGCATAAGCCAGTGGATAGCTCGGGTCGGCCTCCTGT
The DNA here is from genome assembly GCA_010092775.1 of Chloroflexota bacterium. Taxonomy (GTDB): domain Bacteria; phylum Chloroflexota; class Anaerolineae; order Aggregatilineales; family UBA3940; genus TC-71. The sequence continues at coordinate 4,651 of JAADYZ010000467.1, read as the reverse complement.
GCCCGCAGCGCTTCGATCAACGCGGCGTCCTCCTGGCCCATCCAGTTGAGGATGCGCGCCTTAACCGCGTAGCCGCGTGCGTCGTTCTCGTCTGCGCTTAGAATGGCCTGATCAGCGATTTCTAGCGCTGCATCATAGGACTCGTTAAGCATGAGCACACGCGCGTAGTCAACCAGGAGTTCTGTGTCTTGTGGATAGAGCGCGACCGACATATCGTAGTAGGTCACCGCCATCTCCAGGTCGCCGTCCATGTAGGCTTCTTCGGCCAGTTGCAGGGTCTGGTCGATGGACATCGTCGGCGTTGGGGTCGGCCCGATCATGGCTGCTACCTGTGGGCGGAAGACTTCCGCCTGGAAATAGAAGTACATGGCAACCCCCATCAGACCGACATAGATCATAATCTGAAAGATGGGAAGAGGGCGACGGCGGCGCCCAAAAGTCAGGTTGCCTTTGCCCAGCGGTTCACGATTGATGTACATAGACGTCACCAAAACAGAATAAGAGCTAAAATGACGATGCTTATAGTAGCGTCGTGGGCTGAGCAATGTCAAGAGGCGTAGGTCGATCGCCCCGTCGACAAGGGCTGCGCTTGCGCCATCCGGCTTAGGCTCCCTGTGGGATGGCGCTGTTGAAATGGTTTGGGGCAGCGTGTATCATCATGGTCGCTGTCTAACTGAGCGTCGTGTGAAGTTATCATACGTCGCTTTTTGTGGTGTGTCCTGCTGCATTTATTATGGTTATGCCGCTTATCCAATCCCCCATCCACCACGGTGATGGCTGGCTCCTGAGGCGAAACCGGGGCTTTAAGCCATCCATCCATTCTGTAGGAGGCCCTTTATGATACAGGTCGAAGGGTTGACCAAGTACTACTTGGGCGATCAACCCGCCATCAGTAATCTTTCTTTTTACGCCGACAGAGGTGAAATTGTCGGCTTTCTCGGCCCAAACGGCGCCGGGAAGACCACCACCATGCGCATCCTGACCGGCTATATGCCTGCCAGTGCAGGCAAAGCGATCGTCGCAGGTTACGACGTGATGCGCCAATCGATCGAAGTGCGCCAACGAGTGGGCTATCTGCCAGAGACCGTGCCGCTCTACAAAGACATTACCGTCTGGCAGTACCTGGACTACATGGCCGGGCTGCACGGGATGACCAACCCCGATCGGACTGATCGGGTGGAAGAGGTTCTCGATCAGGTGGACATGCTCGACCGTGCCGACAGCCTGGTCGCCAACATCTCTAAAGGTATGCGCCAACGTGTCGGCTTGGCCCAGGCGATTGTCCACAATCCGGACGTGTTGATCCTGGACGAGCCAATGGTAGGTCTGGACCCAGACCAACGCCGCGAGGTGCGCGAGCTGATCCAGAACTTGGGTGAGGCTCGTACCGTGATGCTCAGCAGCCACGACCTGGCTGAGGTCGAGAAGGTTTGCACACGCGTTCTGGTGATCAACCGCGGGCGCATTGTCGCAGAAGACAGCCCCGAAGCCCTGGCCAACAACATGCAGGGCATGCAGCGCTTCTATGTCCGGGTAGACAATGACGCTGCTGGCAAGCTAAAGGAATTGGTCATGTCTGTTGAGGGCGTCGCCGAGGCCAAGGTCGATGACCGCAAGGGTGGCCTGGAGGTGATCGCCACGCGCGATAGCAACGCACGCCCGGCAGTCGCTGCGCTCATCGTCTCTAACAACCTGGACCTGCTTGAACTGCGTCCGCTCGATATGTCGCTGGAGGACATCTTCTTGCAGCTTACCGCTGAGGCAGAAGCCGAACTCGCCGACGAAGACGAGTGGGACGACCTCGATGACGATGAGTTTGACGACCTCGCTGAGGACCTGGACGAAGACGAGGAGACGAAATAGATGGTTGCTCAATCTGCTCGCAATTTGTGGACGATCTTCCGGCATGAGTTCTCACTCTACTTCGGATCGCCCATTGTGTACTTTATTGGTGCTCTGTGGTTCTTGTTCGTTGGGGTGTTCTTTTCCATCTCCGTCGCGAGCTTCAATCAGGGTGCACCGCTCACGATGGACAACACCATCTCAACGATGGGCTTCCTGGCGATCTTTATCGCCCCTGGCCTGACAATGCGCTTGATCTCTGAAGAGATGCGCACCGGCACGCATGAGTTGCTGCTGACCGCCCCCGTCCGCGATTGGGAAGTGGTCGTCGGTAAGTGGTTGGGTGCCTGGGGTGTGCTGACCGTGTTTGTCCTGATCAGCCTGATCTTCCCGCTGATCCTGACCTTTTTGGGTTCACCGGACGGTGGCGACATCTTAACCGCCTACATTGGATTGTGGCTCTTGTGGGGGATGGCGCTGGCTATCGGCGTGATGGCCTCGGCGATGACACCTTACCAGATCATCGCCTTCATCATTTCGCTCGCCCTGCTGATCGGCCTGTGGTTGGCACAGGCGGTATTTAACTTCATCCCTAACCCGCTGATTCAGGAGATCGCAAGCGAGGCGACGATCTTCAGCCACTTCCAGAACACGATGGTCCAACGTGGGATCATCCAAGTGGAGAACCTGGTTTACTTCATTGGAGTCATTGCGATCGCCCTATTCCTGGCGACGAACTTCCTAGGCACAAGGAGATGGCGTGCATGAGTGACAACGATCCGCGCCCCGAAGATGAACTGAATCCGGAGTTGGACGACATTCCGGAAGACGACGACGATTTTGAAGACGCCGATGCGCCGCGCCGCCGTCGCCTACCCGACGAAAACCAAGCAGAGGCCAGCGTCCAGTTCGATCGCAATACGCTGCGCTGGGTGTCCCTCGCCGTTGGCGTGGTCGGCATCTTGGTGATGGCCATTGCTCTGCTGGCGGCCCCCGGCAATCGCTTCGATACTGTCAGTTACATTGCGCTGGCTGCCGGTCTGATTGGCTTGACCGGCTTCGTCTTGATTGATCCTCAGTCGGTGCTCTCTGCGCTGACCGGTCGCTCCGGTCAATATGCGTTGACCACCTGGTTCTTGAATATCGTCTTCATCGCGCTGTGGGTGGTGATTTTCATCCTGGTGCGTGAAGCCAACCTTGAAAACATCGACCTGACGGCTGCTCAGCAGTACCGGCTCTCTGAGGAGACGATCACCATCATTGAGTCACTGGAAGAGCCAGTCGTGATCACAGGCTTCTACACCGATCAGCAGCAGGCTCAGCAAGATGAAGCAGAGCTGTGGCTCGAAGAGTACGAACGTGCCGCGCCTAACCTCATCTCCTACCGCTTCATCGACCCGGACCGCGACCCGCGCGAGGCCCAACGCCTGGGCGTGCAGGGGGGGGGTGTGATAGTCGTTGAACAAGGCGACAATACCGCCGAAGTACGCGGCCTGAGCGAGCGTAACATCTCCACCGGTCTGATCAACGTGCAGGTGGGTGAAGCCCGCATCATTTATCACCTGACGGGTCACGGCGAACGTGACATCAGCGATCCGAGTGCGGTCGGCCTATCACAGGCGCGCGTGCTCCTGGAGCGCTCTAACTTCCAGATCGAAACGCTTAATCTGCGCACCGAAGAGGCTATTCCGGATGACGCCGACATGATCCTGTTGGCCAGCCCGACCGCCAACTTCTCAGCCGATGAGATCGCCAAGATCGATGCGTACCTCGATAACGGCGGTGGTGCCTTGATCATGATCGATCCGCAGTTGAGCGGCAATGTCGTCTTCAGCGATGGTGCCCTAAGCGCCAGCTTCAGCCCGGATGGCGAATTGATCCTATCCTCCGGTGCAGATGGTTTTGCCCGCTTGTGGTCGACTGATGGCGAGGAAGTGGCGGTCTTGCAGGGGCACCTGACCGATGTGGTTGATGTGTCCATCTCACCGGATGGGGACCTGGCCGCAACCGCCAGCCGTGACGGTACGGTCCGCGTATGGGACCCCACCAGTGGTGAAGAAATCGCCCAACTGCCGGGCCAGACGGACTTCACGCTGCGCGTGGACTTCAGCGCTGACGGCGACTATATCATGGGCGTTGGCGAGGCTGGCCTGGTCAACGTGTGGGAGACCAGCAGCCTGGAGCCAACTTCTTACTCACCAATCCAAGTGGCCGGTTCGAGCTTGATTGTCTTGGACGCTGCGCCTGAAGGTAGTCAGTTTGCGGTGGGTGCGCTGCGCCAGAGCGCTGCCGGTGCGGCATCGGGTTTGGTCTACGTGTGGGATGCCGCGACTGGTGAGGAGATCGCACAGGCGCAGGTCCATACCGACCTGATCCTGGGCCTGGCCTTCACGGATGGTGGTGCCACCGTGCGCAGTGTGTCCTTCGATGGCTCGGAAGGTATCCTGGATGTGGCCTCTGGGGAGGCCTCGACCGAAGTGCGCTTCCCCGATGGTATCTCTGCGCTGGCCGTGAGCGAAGAGGGCGCACGGGCCTTTGCACTGCTCGCTGATGGCACGATCCACATTCAGCAGGATGGCGAAGATGAGATCGTGCTGGACGGTCACGATGATGTGATCTGGGACCTGGGCTACTCGCCCGACGGCGCAACCCTGGTAAGTGCTGCGCGTGATGGTTTGGTGCGTGTTTGGGATGCCGAGAGCGGCGAACTGCTCAACGAAATCCAGGCGCACACCGCCATCAATCCCTTGATCACCTATCTAGAAGACAATTGGGCTGTCCAGGTCGATGACAATGTGATCATCGACGT
>JAADYZ010000466.1 GCA_010092775.1 Chloroflexota bacterium | reverse complement strand
CGTCCGCGACAGCGGCCTCAATTTGTCGCAGATCGACGCCTTCGATCAAGCTGCGGGCATCTCGCAAACGTGTGGGGAGGTTCATCCGATGGTCCCGGTCAGCAGACGGTACGAGTTAATCTCTGTTTTGCTAACGCCTTGCGTAGTCTACCACACGGTCAGACCGCCTACAAACCCCCTGTCTAAGAGCCCGATAACAATGTGAAGGCTAAGGTGCCGCTCTCTGATTGAGCTTCAATCGAGCCGGCCAGGGCGGCCAAGGCAGCGATACAGGGGTTGAGCGCGCCGATGAGGTATGATCGAATGACCTGTACGCGTCGACGCTTTGCATAGAAAGGACGATTGATCATGAGCGAGAGCAATCCGATTGTCACAGTATCCCTGGCCGATGGCATGCATTTCCAGGGCCGCACGGAGGATAAGGGCGACTACGTGGTTGAGATGGACGCTGACCAGGCGGTCGGTGGGCAAGATAAGGGGATGCGTCCCCTGAAGATGATGTTGGTCAGCTTGGGTGGCTGCATGATCATGGACGTGATCAGCATTCTGCGTAAGAAGCGCCAGGATGTGCAGGACATCAAGGTGGGATTGCGGGCCACGCAGGCCGAAGCGCATCCGCATGTTTACACGCAAATCTGGATGGACTTCACTGTCGAGGGACACGAGCTTGATCCGGCGGCAGTGCAGCGCGCCATCGACTTGAGTTGGGAGCGCTACTGTCCGGCGGCCAATATGCTCAAGCACGTTGTGCCGATCGAGATCGATTTCAAGATTGTCGAGGCTGCTGCGGGGTAGGTGGCTTATCGTCGACGATAGCCGGGCGCTTTAGCGTCCGGCATCCTGACGGTTCACCCACGCGCCGAAAGCGGCGCCACCGATCGCGCCAATGCTGGAGGCAAGCAGTGCATCGACCAACAGCAGCAGCAACACGATGAACGCGCCCGCGATCAACCCAGCGTTGTCGAGTGGGGACAATATCGCCAGGTCAGGCAGCGGATTCAGCGCAAAAAGCAGGCTAATGGGGATAAGGACCAGGTTCTTGGCCAGGCTGCTGATCGCCGCAAGGGCGCGGCCCATCATCGTATAGCGGCCCAACCGGCGATGCCCTCCTGCCCGCAGCAGCAGGACGCCATAGGCAATACCGATCAGCGCGTAGGTCGCATAGAGCGCCGCCAAAAAGGCAGGTGGGGCACGCTCGAACAGCACTGCGCCAAGCAGCGAGGCGCTGGTGACGACCGCGACTCCCCCGACGATCACAATCGGGATAACTTGTTGGCGGGCTACCGCATGAATCGGGCCAGCATGATAAAGCTCGTAGTCTTCCGGCGTCGGCTGGTAGACCTCGGCGGCCTCGCGTTCGGCCACTTCGGCGGCAAATTGATCCTGCGCCTCCAGCCGCCGATCATAGTCTGCCCGCTTTTTAGGATCACTGAGGGTGGCGTAGGCTTCGTTGATCCGCTTGAGCTGTTCCGCGGCCTGTTCCTTGTCGGTGAGGGCCTGAAAGCGGTCAGGGTGAAAGACTTTGGCCCACCAGCGATACTTCTGTTTGATGGCATCCTGGCTGGCTGCACGATCAATGTCGAGGATGTCGTAGTAGTTGCGCATGAAAAAACAGCCCCTACCGGGGCTGATCGATTGCTTTCGATGGTCGAACGAAATTAGAGCGCTGGGGCAGCCCCACCGCCCTGATTGCTACGGATGGTCGCGTAGATCGCGCCGACGCCAGCACCGAGCGCCGCAAACAGGAAGATGCCGACACAGACGGCGACAACAGCACCAACAATACCACCAGCCGCTGCCGCTGCCATTTGCTCACCAGCGATTCCCAGGTCTTCAAACGCGGCAGCCTGCGCAGAGACCCCCAGGGCCACAGAGAGCGCAGTGCCAATGCTGCTCATAATGCCACCCACTAAAGCGGCGGCGGCACCACCAGCGGCACCACCAGCAGCATATTCGGCCACGTCCGGGGTTCCACCTTCTTGTTCAGCAAAGTAGCCGTAAACCGCGCCCGCCGCCAAATTGGCAATCCAGTTGACGCAGATGCAGGCAATTCCGATCAGCGGGATGAAGAACGAGCCAATCTGCAAGACACCTGTCGCCAGTCCGATTCCGGCTCCAATCAAAACGGCTCTCATCAGTACGCTGTTGTTTAAGTTCACCGTCGAACTCCTTGTAGGGGCGTTAATTGCGGTTGACTATAGACCATGACCTTCCATCTCGCAACAGCGGGGAGAGGAGCCTGCCCACTGCACGAGGAAGTGCGCATCGACAAGGCGCTGTGTCGGTTATACTTGACAAAGGCCATGATGGTCGCCGCGCCTGTGTCCCATTCAATCGAGCCAGCCATAAGGGGGTGACATGATCAAAATCGTAACGGATAGTCTTTGCGACCTACCAGACGAGCTTCTGGCCCAGCACGAGATCGTGATGGTGCCCGTGTATGTGATCTTCAGCGATGGCGCCCTGCGCGATCGGCTCGACATCACTAACGCCGAGCTGCACGAACGCTTGGACCCTGAGGACCTGCCGACCACCAGCCAGCCTTCGGTCGCTGATTTCCAGCGCGTGTATCAGCGCATTCTGGAGGACGATCCTAAAGCGACGATTTTATCGATCCACATCGGAGTGAGTTTTAGCGGCACGCTTGAGTCGGCTAAGGCTGCCGCCGCCAGCCTCCCTGAGGCGGACATTCATCTCTTCGATACACGCAGCCTGACTTTAGGGCAGGGCTTGTTGGTGCTCAAAGCGGCTGAGATGGCCAAGAAGGGAGCCTCATTGGAGGCGATCCTCAAGACGTTGGAGGACATGCGCGACAATAGCAGCTTCCTGTTCGCCGCCGAGACCCTGATTTATCTGCAAGCTGGCGGACGTATCGGGCGGGTGGCACGCTTCCTGGGCACGTTGCTCGATATGAAGCCGATCATTGGCTTGAAGGACGGCGCATTCGAGCCCATCGATCGTCAGCGCTCCTTCGCTCGTGCGATACGCGCCATCGAAGAGAAAACGCTGGCCGCCTTGGAAGACCGCCAGGGGATCGAGTTGGGTGTGGTACATGCCAACAATCCGGTCGTCGCCCAGCAGCTAGCCGACCGCCTGAAAAGCGACCTCAATCCGGACCGGATGATCGTCTTTGACGTCTGCCCCGCCCTGGTGATTAACGCTGGACCGGGGACCATCGGCGTGATCTGGTACGCACCGCCGCTTGAGAAGGCGAAAACGCCCGCAGAAGACAAAGAGAAAAGCGTTTCCACATGATCAGAATCGTAACCGACTCGGTGGCCTTGCTGCCAAACGAGGTCGTCAAACAGCATGACATCAGTGTGATCCCCATCCTGGTGATCTTTGGGGATAAGGTCTACCGTGAAGGGGTGGACATCAGCTATGAGGAGCTGTTCGCGCGGCTCCCCGAAGCCGACCCGCCACCCAGCACCAGCCAGCCCTCCGTTGGAGAGTTTCGAGCGGTCTATCAACAAGTGCTGGATGAGTCACCAGGGGCCACCATCCTATCAATCCACATTTCCAGCGGTTTGAGCGGGGCGGTCGAGGCCGCACGACAAGCAGCGATCCAGATGCCGACGGCAGACATCCACGTTTACGACTCGCAGACGCTGGGGTTAGAGCAGGGCTTTCAGGTCATTGAGGCCGCTCGGATGGCTAAGGCAGGTGTTTCTCTAGCGGCCATGATCAAGCACCTCGACTGTGTGCGTGAAAACAGCGCATCCTTCAATCTGGTTGATACGATGGTCTACCTGTTTCGTGGGGGGCGCGTCAAACAGGTGGGGCGGCTGGCCGACCAACTGCTAGGCGTCAAGCCGATCCTCACGGTGCGCAACGGATCGATCTCACCCTATGCGCTGCCGCGTACCCGCGCCGCCGGGATTCGCCTGCTGACCAACCGGCTGGAGAGTGCCATCCAGAATCGCGAGCGGGTGCTTATTGGCGTGATGCACGCCAACGTCAAAGAGGTTGCGCAGGAGCTGCTTGACTCCCTGACTGAGCGCTATCAACCTGAGCTGGGACTGCTGTCCTGGGTGGGGGCCGGGTTGGCCCTCCACACAGGTCCGGGAGCACTCGGCTTGACCTGGTCAACACCGCCTGCTCTACCTGAGCGAGAGTAATGGCGCGGCTCCATACAGCCTTCGGACCGATCGGCTTGTGACCCAACTTCAAGGTTTACATATTCCATTCCTCCGGTTAGAACCCCTCTACACCCACTGAAATAGCGCTTCACTTTGGGGCACGAGGAGAGATTTCGCT
>JAADYZ010000465.1 GCA_010092775.1 Chloroflexota bacterium | reverse complement strand
TCGGCGATGGTCGGGCCAAGGATGGTGAGGATGGCGATGACGACCACAGCAACGAGAACCAGGATCAGAGCGTATTCAACAAGACCTTGAGCTTCTTCGCGTGGAAGATATAACATTGGATGTGCTCTCCTTAAAGATATAAGATCTCGACTACATCAATAGTATAACCGCCAAAGGCACCAATGCAAATAGGACCGCGGTCCTTGTTCAGGGTTTACCCGACGTTGTTATCCGTTTGTAAGGCGGTTTGCATCGACAAGACCTTGACTATTCTAGGCCTGCAATTGCGGTGTCAAGCTCTGGCTCTGGGCCTGAAGGAACGATAATCTCCACGCGAGACCCACGACTCATGCCCTTGTCGATCTCCAGGCGACCACCCACTAGGGCCAGGCGCTCCTGAAGCGTTGATAGACCAATCGGCGTGTTTGCGTTACGGTCAAGTGAAAGGCGCCCCGTACCTAAGCCACGACCATCATCCTCAACGACTACGCGCACAACATCATCATTTGCATCCATGTCAATATTGATGGCGCTTGCGCCGCCATGATCGACCGCATTAAGCATGATATCTTGCATGGCCCGGAAAATGAGAACCTCCCGATAGTCTTCGAAACGCCGCTCCCGCCCGGAAATGCGGAGTTCCGTCTGCACACCCGTCTTGTCGCGGAAAGAGTCAGCATAACGCTTTACCGCAGGGATCAAACCGAGGTCAGACAGGATCATCGGGTGCAGATCGAAAATGAAGCGACGCACCAACTGAAAGGCATCGCTAGCGGATTGCTTGAGGTTGGATAGTTCTTCCTTCGCCTTTTCGGGCTTCTTCTCGAAGAGACGCTGCACAATTTCGGCTTGCAAGATGAAGTTAGTGAGCGAATGTGCTGGGCCGTCGTGCATCTGGCGAGAAAGACGCCGCCGTTCTTCTTCAGTGGCATCCAGAATGCGGATAATCGTCTCTTTGCTAGAGAGCACATCCTCTTCACCAGGATCGGGCATTTCGAGAATTTCAATGGCACGCGAAAGAAACGTGATCTGCTGTTCAGCCGCCGCTTCTTGAGCCCTCAGCTTGTCGGCTTGGCCCCGCAATCCGGCCAAACGTTGTTGGGCATCCATCGCTTCGGCGTAGAGATCGCGCACTTGAGAGGCTTGAATCTGATCGATACTGGCCTGAATGCGTTGTACTTCACCCATCAGTGTTGCGCTACGTTGGGCCAACTGCTCAATCTGAACCTCAGAGGCCTCTAGAGTGGCGCGAATCTCGTCAATGTCTTTATTGACGCGATCGGCCTCGTCGCTAAGCAAATCAATGGTTTCTTCTTTACGGGTCTTGAGGCTTTCGCCGTCGAGTTCGTTGTACATGCTTCCCCATCACTCCTATGACTAATGCTACGAATCGACCGAAGATTGGGGCGGGTCATCGAGCCGCACCCAGCCGCGGCGCAGAGCATAGACTGCGGCTTGCGTTCGGTCTTCCACTGAGAGCTTGCGCAGAATCGATGTCATGTGGTTCTTGACTGTTTGGTGACTAATGTTGAGCCGAGATGCGATTTCTTTGTTGCTCAACCCTTCTGTCACATAGCGAAGAATCTCCATTTCACGTGGCGACAAGGGCGAGAAACCATCCATCTCGTCGATGTAATGGTGACCGGACGCCACCTCAACGCTGCGCTCGATCCACTCGGTAACCCCTTGTTCGTCGTAGATCTCGTCGTAGATGACGTACAGGCCGCCAGAAACGGCCCGAATGACAGACATGAGCTTTCCTGGCTCAATCTCTTTGCGCAGGTAGGCCGATGCGCCAGCGCGCATCACGTGAATAACCTGCTCAAGATCATCATAAGCGGTAAGCATGACGATCCGTGAGCTTGATCCGCTCGCCATGAGCTGGCGCGCTACCTGAATGCCATTCATGCGGGGCATGTTGATGTCCATCAGCACCACGTCTGGTGTTAGCTCGGCCACAAGCTGAAGCGCCTCTTCCCCATCCGCACATTGCCCGACAACTCGAACATCATCGTGCAACTCAAGGTTCATCTGGATGCCGTGGCGAAAGATCTGATGGTCGTCAACCAGCAGCACATTTATCACAGATGACTCTTGCCCAGGCTGGGGGGCCATGCGTATCCTCAATATAGGCTGACTAGAGTGTGGTTGATTTGTAGACAGTCTACCACAGCGCCTAGGGTGGAGCAACACAATCTAAACACGTGCCTAACAACGTGAGAAGAGGCGCTTGGTCAGGCTGGTTGGGTGGTCACACGCCCCGCAAGCGGTCGACATTGCTGATAGAACATGGCGATGAGGACGACCAGAAAGACTGTCCGGAGTGGGGCAGTGAGATAAAGGCCTGGATTCTCCATCCCACGAGTGAAGAGAATTGGCCACTCCAGGAAGCTAATGGCGGCAAAGACCAACACCCACAGGACGCCTTGACGATCAGGGAAAACGATCAACACTAAGGGCAGCAGCATGGCCATCCATTGCGGACTCCATCCTTTTGACCACAACAAAAAGACACACCAGGTGATGCCAAAGAAAGCCACCAGTGCTCGGTCGCTTTGCCGCATGGGTTGCAGAAAGAAGACCAGACCGATGCCAACAAACACTATGAACGTGATGCCGCTCGGAATGACCGCTGGATTGCCGACCTGAAGTGTTGCAAGGGCGGGGTCCAACCGATCTGACAAACCGCCGAAGTTGCCGGTGATGAAGTTACCATCCATGAGTGCCCAGACGGTCTGCCAGCTTGATTTGCCCAATTGCGATTGCAATGAAGCCAGCGTGAATTGGGGGCTTAGAACCAGCAGAGGCAGGTAGGCGGCGAGTGCAACCCCCGCCAAAGCGACTGTGTAGCGAATGGCAAATGCTCGCTCGCGAAACTTCCAAACGGCAGGCGCCAACATCACCGGGAAGATCTTCGTCAGGAAGCCGGCTGCGGTTGCAACACCAGAGGAGATGTCCTTTTGGCTCAAGACCAACCACAGACCAAGCAGCATGAAGAAGGTGGTCCAGAGTTCGAAGTTCCACCACATAAAGATGAAGGCGGTTGGCAGGAAGGCATAGATCCAGGCGAGATTGAGGCCGCGTGCTTCTCCGTAGATGTGGGTGCCAATCTTGCGCATCAGGATAAGATTGCCGAAGTCAGCGGCAAAGCTAATCAAGATCAAGGTGTAGTAGTAGTTTTGCTCAACAGCGCCTGGACCAGCCGCCGTGAGCTGGTGAATCGCGGTGTTGACGAAGATGAAGAGCGGCGGATACTCAACCCAGTAGCCAAAGTAGGGCCATGTCCCGGTGAATTCAGTGATCTCCGCAAGGCGCAAGAAGTTAATCAGCTCGCCAAAGGTGAGTAAGCCCATGGGATAACCGTCAGGGTCGAGAATGGGACCATGCGTCATCAGTACAAGCACACGCAACCCAAACCAGATCAACAATAGGACCCGGAATTCGCGGAGAGGAGTAGAGATTGAATCACTCATTGAGCGGTACCTCACGAATATAGATCACGGCAACTTCATCACGATAGGCTTCAGACCATTCTGGCGATAGCTCCAACGCGGTGACCAGCGGAGCCGTATCGTCGACGAGGACACTGTTGATCTCGAAAGCTTCCAACGACTCCGACCATCGCTCGCTAGCGAAATAGCTGCGAAAGTACTGGTTTAGAATCTCATCATTGTAGAGGTCGGTTCGTCCGTCAACGAAGACTGGATAGTCGGGCAAAGACCATATCAAGTAACCACCCCAATTGTAGCTATTGTAGAGTGGCTGTGGGACGTCATGCTGCCGCATGTACGTCAATGCTTCAACGGGATACCCTGACAAAGCTTCCTCAATCGTCTCGGGCGCGATTGCCGTCATAAGCCGGGCTGTTGCACCACCGAGTGCCACTATCACCAGCATCCAGTTCAGGGCATAGAGCGTCGTATTCATTCGAATAGCTCGCCACTGAGGGCGAAAACCCCGCTCTTCAAGCCACCAGCTTAAGTGACGCGACAGGACGGGCACACCTGCCAGGGCAAACACTGCGATATTGCGTCCCGCGAGTAGCGCCATGTAGGCTGTGCCGCTGACGAAGATGGCCTCGCGCCAATCCAGGCGACGGCGCGAGAAGCCCGCCATGATGAGTGAGGTCAACAAGAGCCAAATGAACGGCCAGGTCTCGCGCCCATGGAAGTCTGGCGAAGCCCACTCCTCGATGAAGTCCTGCAAGACAGCGATGCCC
>JAADYZ010000010.1 GCA_010092775.1 Chloroflexota bacterium | reverse complement strand
TGCCATCCGACGCTGCCGACTTCCAGACCGTCTTCTGGGAACAGCGAGGTCTGGACGTATTGATCCAGATGGTCCTGATCTTCTCCGGTGTGATTGGCATCTTGAGTCTACTCGGTGAGCAACAGGAAGCGCGCCCATCGACGACAGCGCAAAACCGGGTCAAGGGGGGGCAAGACTGATGTTGAACTTACCCAACGTCGCATTGGCTGGAGCCCTAATCTTGTTAGGCGTCGGCATGTATGGATTAGTTACTGTACGCAATGCGCTCAAGGTCGCAATCGGCCTACAGCTCCTGGTAAAGGCCGTGCTATTGATCTTGATTGTCGCAGGTTATGCAAGCGACCAGGTGAGCCTGGCCCAGAGCTTTGCAGTCACCGTTCTCGCGGCTGACACGGTTGTAGCGGTGACCTCCTTAGCTCTGGCCATCCAGGTCAAGCAGCGGATGGGCACGCTCGATGTGAAGCTGCTGTCGCAGTTGAGGAAATAGCCATGACGATCGCTGGACTTCTAATCCTTTTGGTGATCGGTTTGGCCTGGCTGGGTGCCATTGTCGTCAGTCTGGTCGGCGATAACCGCCCGCAAGCCCAGAATGCCCTGGCTGTCGGCTTTTCACTGGCATCGGCGGCGGCAGCACTTCTGCTGCTCGCGTTTGTAAGTGATGCCGTCGTTATCCGGCTGGTGGTTGGCGGTGTCTTTGGCGACTTCACCTTTGTGGCCGATGGTATGGGCGTTTTCCTGACGGTCGTCGCGACTAGCATTGGCAGCCTAGCCGTCATCTTCTCGACCAATTACATGCATGGCGAGAGGCAGCTTGGTCGCTATTATGGCCTGATGCTGGCGTTCATCGGAACGATGGCGGGGCTGGTACTGAGCCACAGCCTGCTGCTGATGTTCTTCTTCTGGGAGATTACGGCGCTCTGCTCGTACGCGCTCATTTCCTTCGAAAACGACAATCCGGATGCGGTCAAAGGCGGGCTTAAAGCTCTGGTCATCACCCAGATTGGCGGCGTGGGTCTGCTGGTCGGTGCAATGATCGCCTTTGTCAACGTCGGCAGCTACCAGTTTGCCGATGTGCTGGGAGGCGCCGAGTCCTTTGCACCCGGCATGCTGGCTGTGATGGGCTTCGGTTTCTTGCTCGCCGCTGCGGCGAAGTCTGCGCAGGTCCCTTTCCATAGTTGGCTCCCCGGTGCAATGGAGGCACCAACGCCGATTAGTGCGTTGATCCACGCAGCCACAATGGTCAATGCTGGCGTCTATCTACTGGCCCGCTTCTTCCCTCTGTTTGAAGAAGTTGTAGGGTGGGAGAGCGCAGTAATGGTTGTGGGAATGACTACCGCGCTGCTAGCCGCCATAATGGCGCTCTTTGCCTTCGATCTGAAACGGGTCCTGGCTTACTCGACCGTCAGCCAGCTGGGTTATATGGTCTATGCTGTCGGCGTTGGCGGCGTGTTCGCTAGCCAGTTCCATCTATTGAGTCATGCCATATTCAAGGCCCTGTTGTTCCTGGGCGCTGGCGCAGTGATCCATGCGGTGCACACGCGCGATATGCGCCAGATGGGCGGCCTCGGCAAGGAGATGCCCTTCACACGGGCGGTCTTCGTGATCGGATCATTGGCTTTGGTCGGGCTTCCAATCTTTAATGGCTTCTGGAGCAAAGACATGATCCTCGAAGTCGGCCTGGCAGATGGCCCTCTGTGGTCCTACATCGTCATGCTGATTGGCGCGGGTCTGACCGCTTTCTACAGCTTCCGTATGGTGTGGATGGTTTTCTATGGCGAAAAGCAAAGCGAGGTTCACGCTCATCCAGCGGCCCCCGCCATGCGGATCGCCTTTGCGCCCCTGGCGGTAGGTGCAACCCTTAGCGGCTTTCTTGTCGCGCCTTTCGGAGTGATGCTCGAAGCGAGCTTACCCTTCCATCATCTGCACATTGTTTCACTAGGTGAAATGGTCATCCACACGCTAGAAGGCGCAGTCATCGTGATGCCAGTGGTGATTATCGGCTTAGCCATCTGGGGTTTCCGCCGCCAGTTAAGCGGCCTGACAGCCCTGGCCAATCCGCTGCGCGGTCCAGCCACCACTGATTTCGGCTTTGACCTGCTCAACGATGGGATTGCTGGAGCGATGCGCCAAATGTCAGTGGGCCTGCGCAATACGCAAACTGGGCACCTCGGCTGGAACATCTTTGGAATCCTGGCGGGCTTTATCGCGGTATTGATTATTCTGGTTCTGGGGGTCGACTAGCCATGTCTTTTGACTTTCCAGCTTTTGTCTGGCTGCTCATTGTCATCATCGTTCCCGTTCCGTTGGTTTATCTGGCGGGCCGGGTGCTGCGCTCCGAGAATACGCCAGGTGCGCCCGCTGCAAAGTGGACAGCGCTCCTCGTCCTGATTGCCGCCTGGCTACCATTTGCCCTCGCCATCCAAGACTTTCTGGCTCACGGCGTCCTAACTTACACACTTGGTGCCATTTCCCTGCAAATGGACGGCCTGGCTTTGCTGCTGGCGGGGCTCACCCTGACCATTGGCACCATAGTCGTTCTATACTCTGGGCCTTACCTGGCATCTGAAGCGGGCGAAGAGAAACACTACAGTATGTTGGTCGCGATGATCGGCGTGATCATCGGCCTGGGGACTGCAACGGACCTGTTTAACCTCTGGCTGTGGTTTGAGACGATGGCGGTGACCTCCTTCTTGCTGGTCGTCTTCAATCGAGAGGAATCTGAATCGCTAGAGGCAGGGTTCAAATTCCAAGTCCAGAGTGCCGTTGGATCGGTATTCGTGCTGCTCGGCATCGCCATAGTGATGTTTGACCTCGGCACAACCGACCTGAGCGTGATCTCCAAGATGGCGATGCCTTCCGTCGCCATTGGCGCTGCGGCAGCCTGTTTCGTGATTGGCTTCGGCATCAAGGTGGCTCTAGTTCCGCTACATACCTGGCTGCCCGATGCGCACTCACAAGCCCCCAGCGGCATCAGTGCGATGCTCTCCGGTGTGGTGATCGAAGCAGGTTTGGTGGCCTTGCTGCGCATTATGATCGCCCTATTCTCGGCTGAAGCTTCCTGGGGCACTTTGCTGCTGATCTTTGCCGCGCTCAACATTTTGGTTGGCAATTTGATGGCACTGCGCCAGACCCAGGTCAAACGGATGCTAGCCTACTCTAGCCTGGCGCATATGGGCTATATGCTCTTGGGCCTTGGGATCGCCTTTACGCTGGGCAACACCAACGGTGCCGAAGGGACCATGTTCCATATGCTCACTCACGGCCTGATGAAGGGGCTGGCCTTCCTGGCGGCGGGATGTATGCTGTGGCTACTCCACCAATCAGGCAGCCATCGTCCGCTTGAAATCAACGATTTGGCCGGGGCAAGCCAGCGCTATCCATTGATTGCAGGGGCGCTGACCCTGGCAGTGTTTGCCTTAGGTGGCCTGCCCCCCTTCGCGGGCTTTATGTCCAAATGGCAAATCTTCCTGTCTGGTTTTGAGACAAACAACACCTGGCTGATCGCGCTGGTTATTTTCGCCGGGCTCAACAGTGTGCTGTCTCTGGCTTACTATGCGCCAGTCGTCAATACCATGTTCCGTCATGCGCCCTCTGAGTTGGTTGAGCGGGGCGATCGCGTGCCTGGCTTGATGCAAATACCCTTGGCCCTGATGGCGGTTGCCATTGTGGTCATTGGCTTCTGGCCGAGCCTACTCAACTGGATCACTGAGCCTGCCGGGCAGGTTCTTCTGTCGGCTTTTGGGGGTTAAGAGAATTTCGCAATGGAAAACATCCTGCTGTTTCCACCAATCGCATTTCTGATTTATATGGGGCTGGTGTGGTTCTTGTCCTATGCGGGCCATCAGCTTGCTCCTAAATCGGCTGATACGGCTGAGAAACTGGCTGCATACGGTAGTGGCGAAGCCGCCCCAACCGACACTGCTGTTCCTGGCTATCGACCCTTTTTCGTGGTCGCCTTGTTCTTTGCTGTGGTTCATCTCGGCATCTTGGTCGCTGGCAGCGGAACCCTGACGCCGCTCGTAGCCATCTACATCTTTGGATTTGTCCTGGCGCTGGTTGCGCTGATTCTAGGTTAACAGAGTGAGTTGATAAGGAGAATTGTCATCGTGACACTTGAAGAACGGTCAAGCCCTATTCTGAAAGCATTTGAGAAAGCAGTCGCTTGGGCACGCATGAACTCGGTTTGGGCAGTGCACTACAACTCAGGTTCTTGCAACGGCTGCGATATTGAGCTGCTGACAACCATCACGCCACGTTACGACGTCGAACGGATTGGCATCAAGCTGGCTGGCTCTCCACGCCATGCGGATGTGCTGGTCTGTACCGGCCCGGTCACCGGCCAGGGCAAAGATGCCCTCCTGCGCACCTATGAGCAAATGCCCGCACCGAAATTCGTTGTTGCGATCGGCACCTGCGCCTTGTCGGGTGGCGTTTTTGAGGGCAGCTACAACACCTATGACGGCATCGACGGGCTCGTTCCGGTGGATGTCTACATCCCCGGCTGTCCACCTCGGCCGGAAGCGATTATCAATGGCTTTGCCCAACTACTGGAGAAGGTCGAAAACTATGCCTGAGGATGCCAAGAATACAGAAGAAACGACGGAAGAGCTTGTGGAGGAGACCGTTGCGTTGATCCCGCAGGTCGAAGCGGCCCGCGAAGTATTGGAGCCTTTGAGCACATCAACAACAGCTTCGGGCACGAAGTTGCTCTATGTGGCTGTCTCGCTCGATCAACTTAACGAAGCGACAGAGGCAATCGTTGGAAGCGGCCTGGGCTACTTGATCAGTATCACTCCCGTTGATCTGGGTGTGGAAGAAAACCAGTTCGAAGTCCTCTATCACTTCGGCGTCGGCCCTGGCGTGGTGACCATCCGCATCACCATCCCACGTGATGAGCCAGTGATCCCCAGCGTTTGTGAGCAGGTACCGTCAGCTACTTACTATGAGCGCGAACTGATGGAGATGTTTGGCATTGATGTGACGGACACTCCGAACCGGACGCGCCTATATCTGCCTGATCAGTGGCCCCAAGGTATCTATCCGATGCGCAAAGACTATGTCCCGCGCAGTGAACGTCAACTCCCGGAGAGCAAGAAGGATAAGGTCTAGCATGGCAGAAATATCAAGCGACAATGGACGCAAATTCACCATCCCGATCGGTCCGCAGCATCCCGCACTTAAGGAACCTGGCCACTTCGAATTCGTCGTTGATGGTGAGGTGATCCAAGAGGCATCTGTCAAACTGGGCTATGCACATCGGGGCATCGAAAAGATCGTTGAGGATCGCAACTATACCCAGGCCATGTACATCTTGGAGCGGGTCTGTGGTATCTGTTCGCACGTCCATGCCAGCGCCCTGGCGATGGGGGCCGAGCAGCTCGCTGGGGTTGAAGCCCCGCCACGCGCTCGGGCGATCCGCACCCTGGTGTATGAACTGGAACGCATCCACAGCCATTTACTGTGGCTAGGGGTCGCTGCACACGAAGCCGGTTTCGAAGCGCTGTTTATGTATAGCTGGCGTGACCGCGAAACCATCATGGATATTTTGGAAGAGATCAGCGGCAGCCGCGTTCACTATTCGGTCAACGCCATCGGCGGTGTCAGGATCGACATCAGCGCCGAGAGCGCGCAGAACATCCTAAAAGCTGTTGATTTCCTGGAAGAACGCAGCAAGCATTACTTGAACGTGGTGAGCAGCGATCGCGTCTTCCTTCAGCGCTCGCGTGGGATTGGTGTGATGTCGCCCGAAGAGGGCAATCGCTGGGGTGTTGTCGGGCCGGTTGCGCGCGCTTCTGGCATCAAGCGCGATGTGCGCGTTGATGCGCCCTACGCCGCCTACGATATCTTCCCGGTTACGATGATTACTGCGTCTGAAGGAGATCTAGAGGCGCGCTTCACTGTGCGTGTCCGCGAGCTCTTGGAGTCTACCCGTTTAGTCCGCGAGGTGGTCAAGAACCTCCCTGAAGGTGAACTGACGACCAAGGTCAAGCGCAAGATTCCACCGGCAGAGACCGTTGTACGCATCGAAGCGCCCCGCGGTGAATTGATGTACTACATGAAGAGCAACGGCACCGACCAGCCCGAACGCATTCACGGGCGCACACCAACCATCCCGAATATGGCCTCAGTGCTCCATCTGACCATCGGTCATCAGCTCGCAGATGCACCGATGATCCTGGCCGGGATTGACCCATGCTTCTCCTGCAATGATCGAGCAGTTGTCCTCAAAAGCCAGTCACACAGCGACCTGTGGAGTTGGGATCAACTGCGCCAATACGGGATCGACAGGTATCATGGACGTACTTAGACAACTTCTGATTATCGCTATCTTTCCAGGTGGCATCTTCATGCTGCTCATTGGCCTGGTTTACGCCTGGATCAATGGCAAGCTCATTGCACGCTTGCAAAACCGGGTTGGACCGCGCTGGTTCCAGCCCTTTGCAGACATGCTGAAGTTGATCACTAAGGAAGAGATTGTCCCGGAAGGGACGAACAAACTGTTGTTTGAGCTGCTGCCCATTGTTGCGCTGGCGGGGCCGATGACTGCGGCACTCTACGTACCGATGGCTGGGCTGCGGCCCTCGTCCAGTTTTCAGGGTGACCTAATCGTCACCATCTATCTGCTTAGCTTGATGACGCTCTGCACAGGCTTTGCTGGGGCCAACACGCGCGATCGCTTCTCGACGATTGGAGCCACGCGTGCGCTAACACAGTTGTTTTCCTATGAGGCTCCCTTTTTGTTGGCGCTGCTGGGCCCCGCTATCGTCGCGGGGACCTGGCAAATCAGCGAGATCATCACCACCAATCAAGGTTTGTGGTTGGTGGTGACGCAACCCATCAGCTTTGTGATCGCCATCATCGGATTGATGGGCAAGCTTGAAATGCATCCCTTTGATGCACCTGAAGCCAAAACCGAGATCGTGGCTGGTGCCTTGACCGAATACAGCGGGCGCGGCTTGGCTCTCTTTAAGGTTGGCCACTACGTCGAATTGGTCATTGGCCTGACGCTAGTCGCCGCTCTTTTCCTCGGTGGCCTTGCTAACCCCCTCATGTTCCTATTGAAAACCCTTGGCCTGCTTCTAGGGATTTCCTTCCTTGAAGCGCTCATGACCCGCCTCCGCATCGACCAGACAGTCGGCTTGTGGTGGCGCTACGGGTCTGTTTTAGCCCTTCTGCAACTCGTTATCTTAGTTATTTGGAGCACACTGGTATCATGAGCAAGAAATCGAACATCTTTCAAGACGCTATTTCGTCCTTCGTACAAGGGCCTGTAACCGAGAACTACCCAGCAGAGAAGCGCCCCATAGCCGATCGCTTCCGCGGTGAATTGAGCTGGTCGCCAGAAGGTTGCTCCGGCTGTAATTTGTGCGCCAAGGAGTGCCCAGCCGGTGCGATTGAGGTCATCACGCTCGATCGCAAAGCCAAGCGCTTTGTCGTGCGCTTCCGTGTTGACCGCTGCGCCTTCTGTGGCCAATGCCAAACGAGCTGCCGTAAGGGCTGCATCGACCTGGCCAATGACCGCTGGGAGCTGGCAAGTTACGATCGCAGTGATTTCGAGAAACTCTATGGGCATCCCGATGACATCGCCGAGTACTTGGCAAGCCTCAATCAGAGCGAAGCGACAGACGATTAGTTCAGCCAGGGCCAATCGCATCGCCATCGTCGGCGTCGGTAGTGAATTGCATGGCGACGATGGCGTGGGGCCTTATATCGCGCAGAGCCTGAAGCGGCGCTTCGCTGACAGCAATCTTCTGGCAATTGACGGCGGTTCTGCGCCAGAGAACATCACAGGTGCCCTACGGCGCTTTGAGCCTGATTGGGTGCTCCTGATCGACGCGGCCCACCTCGGCGGTACCGCTGGTGATGTCCAGCATCTGTCTATCGACGCCATCCAAGAGTTAAGCGGATCGACCCACGCGCTGTCCCTCGCCACCTTCGCTGCCTATCTGATGAGTGAGTTGGGTTGTGAGGTCAGTCTGCTAGGGGTTCAGCCACTTGCGATGGACCTATGCGAGCCGCTTACAGAGCCTGTTCAACGTGCAGCCGATGAGGTCATCAAAGCACTGCTAGAGACCTTCCGAGCAATTTAGGGTAACCAGGCCGGAGAGTAGCCCGGTCGTGAGAGAAGAACCGCTTCGCCGGTTTCGAGGTCGAAACGATAGAGCGTAGGTGCGCCATAGGCCTCATTGAGATCAAGCTGTGTATACAGGAGATACCGTCCGTCGGGTGAGAACTGCATCGCCAAATGCACCACATCTCGATCGTCGGTCAGTTGTTCAACCGGATTCCCCTCCAGGTCAAGCAGCCAAATCTGGTCACCGAGCAGGACAGCGTCCGGGTCAATTTCCCGCCGAACCACCGCTATCTGCTCGCCATCGGGGGACCATACCGCTGATCGGTCTTCCACACGCGGTCCGCTGACGTTGATCGATTGCTGCGTCTCAGGGTCCACTACAAAGACCTGTCGCAGGTTAGCCTCAGGATACTCAACGTTCTCGGTCATCAAAAACAGTGCTTCGCTCGGGTGCCAGATAGCTGGTGAACCCGTTTGGGTTGGTAGTGTGAAATGCGTGCCATCAGCCAGTCGGTAGACTGACAACAGTGAGCCAATCACATCTGGGGTGACGTAGCTCAACCAGGCCCCATCCGCCGAAACACCGGGGGAATAACCAGGAAAAGCGGTGTCACGGAATAGAGGGCCGGACTCCCCTGTTTCGAGGTCTAGCACATGCAGCGAGGCCACCCCGGTCGCGGCAAGAGCAGCAGCATCAAGCCGCTGATACACCAGCGATTGGCCGTCCGGCATCCATAAAGGTCCGCTGCATGCTGCTTCAGGGCAATCCAGGATCGTCTCAGGGTCACTTCCATTGGCGTTCATCAGCCATAGGCTACTCGCGCCTTGTCGCTGCGCCGAGAAGGCAATACGCGATTGATCAGGTGAGACAGCATAATCCCAGACGCCGTATTCCCCATCTGTCAGAATCGACGCGTCTCCACCGGTCGCAGGCAGCAGGTGAAGTTGCAACATCTGATCGTCATCCGGGGCGAGGAGTAGGACATTCGCCCGTTCAAGCTGGAACGGGCTTGAATTGTTCGCCACCAGCGGGCCATCGCCAGCGAGCGCGAAGACTTCGGGCCGCGGCGCCAATCCGCTTTCTGACCGCAGCAGCCCAAACACGGCAGTACCGGTCACAAGGAGCCCAAGGGCCAATACAATACCAGCGCTCAGCATAGGAAGAGCAGCCGTAGCGGTCTGGAAACCCTCAAAGCGCTGCAAAACCGTCCGACCGCGCACCACCATCAGACCAATCAAGATCAGAACGACGGCCAGCCCCAGACTGAAGGTGACCACCAACGACAATCCAAAGGCGATTCGGTTAATGGCGATTGCTACCAGCAGAATGGCAATCGCATCTGGGCAGGGGACCAGGCCGCCGCTGATGCCCAAAGTAATCAGCGACCGCCACTTGATCGGCGCGAGCCCCTTCCCTTCGTCGTCATCGCGAAGAGCGGCATCAAAGGGGCGGGTATTGATGGGCTGGTTGATCACAATACGCGTCGACTGCTCGGACGATGTCTTCGTGTCGGCCATGCTTGGCGCCGCTCTCTCTTGCGCTCTGGCCACAGCACGATAACCAATCCAGCGCTGCCGCAGGAGTCCGATGCCCATTCCGACGATCAACAGCCCCGAGGCAATCTCTAACAGTGGAAAAAAGGATGTCGGCACGATGTAGCGCGCTGCAACCAGGGTAATCAAGCCGAGCGCCAGTACGCTGCCCGTGTGGGTCAACGTGACAATCCCACCTAATGCTAGCGCGTGCTTAGGCGTCCCGCGTGACCCAACTAAATAAGCTGCCACCAAGGCTTTCCCATGTCCTGGCGTCAGGGCGTGAACAGCCCCCAAAGCCAATGAGATCGTCAGGGCAAAGGCGTAAAAGCCCACAGATAGGTTCTCGCTGCGCACCAGATTGGTCAGTGCGGCGAAGAAGGGGCGGCTGGCACTCTGTGCGTCTTCTGCTGTGTTAAGATCGGGTGTGAGGGCAGCGGGCAGCCAACTGACGCCCACGAGCGCCGGGGTCCCGCTGTCCCATTCTGTAAGCCCGTCGGGGCTGCCCAAGCTGAGTTGAAGCTGCCCACCCGACTGAGAAGGGGGGGCGAAGGTAAGGCCGTCATGACCCTCTACTTCGTACCAGTTGATGGTCAGCGACTCTGAGTAGTGGTTGATGAAGACCAACTCAAGGCCAGCAGGGTCGCTTGGCCAGGGCGCCGTCAGGCTCACACGGATGACTTCGTCGCCCAACTCCAGAGAGGTCTGATTGCTCGGCCAGACGATCCTGCTGACCTCCCAATCCACTTCTTCATCACCGATCATCAACCTAACCTGAGACGCCCAAGCTTTGGCCCAGGTTTGCGCCTCGTCCGAGTCAATCAGGCTGTTCTGATCTTGATCAGCGCTGAACCAGACGGATGGCACGAGCAGCGGCCCCGGTGCGATGCTTGTCTCAACTTCTAGGGCCTGCGCCGTCAGTCTGAATGAATGGGACTGATAGAACATATCCGCCGGATGCTGTCGGGCATCGGCTTCGGCTGACCAAGGGAAGACGGCCAGGGCCATCACAGTCACCACCAAAGCAGTGAGTACGCGGCGTGCCTGCAGGGACATCATCATGGGGAAACCAGACTGCTCTCTTGTACGCATAGCAGGGAGTATAATGCCTCCCCATTGCGCTGGCGGGCGCTTTTTGGGTGGGTCAGCGGATGAGTTCCCAAGCTAAATGTTGGAGTTCGGGGGCAATGAGCTTCTCCCAGGCGAGTTGCACTGCCTTAGGCGACCCTGGGGTGGAGACTACCACCGTATTCTGATAGACACCCGCCGTCGCACGAGACAGCATGGCCGCAGCGCCAACTTGCTCATAACTCAGCATTCGAAACAGCTCGCCAAAACCGGGCAGGGTCTTCTCTAGCTTGCGGCTCAAGACATCATAGGTGCGATCACGCGGCGTGATGCCCGTGCCACCGTTGAACAATATGATGCGCGCCTCGCCACCGGCCAAAGAATCCAGCATCTCTGCCACCTGATCTGGCTCGTCTTTGACGATCGCGTAGCCCACGAGACGATGTCCAGCCGCCTCAATCTGTTCCCGCAGGTATTTGCCATTCACATCGCTTTCGGGCGTCCGCGTGTCACTAACCGTCACAATGGCAACCGGTATGGCGCCCAACTCTGCTGCCGCTTGACGATGTTGTTCGCTGCTGTTTTCAGCCATGGCTCTTCTCTTTGCTCTCTCGATTTCGGCCATAGTATAGTGGATTTGACGCTATCCTTAAAGAAACCGGGCCACCGCAGAGGAGAGAGACGTGATGATCGAGAATCCACACAAACGCCCCGCACCAAACGATGCCCTTGACCGCGTTCATGAGTTCGCCCGCGACCTAGCCTACGGTGCCGCCCAAGGCTTGTGGGCCACCCAGCTTCAATGGCGCGAGTTCTATCGGAACAGTGAATTCTTCAGACATCTCAATGAAAAGTGGGATATGGAGGTTCCCTCTGAATATCTGATGCTATCGATGGGCTACATAACCTTACTCGAAACGAATTCCGTCATTGGCACAACCTATCTGCTAGCCGACAAAGCTTTTGATCTGCTTGAACAGCCGACCACACCACCTAATGTGTTCATCTCTTATCGACGTGCTGATAGCAGTGCGTTGGCCCTATTGGTCGAAGCACGGCTGAAGCTGGCGGGCAACCCCAATCCTTTCATCGACAAGAACATCATGGCGGGCGACGATTGGTCTGAGCATTTGAAAGAGCGCGTCAGGGAAGCTCGTTACTTTGTGTTGTTAATCGGACAAACCACGCTGGATTCGCCCGAAGTCCTACGCGAGCTGCGCTGGGCCGAAGAATTCGACTGCACCATCATCTCCATCTGGCACGCTGGACGCAAGGTCGATGAATCGACACCCACCGTGTTGAAGTCCAAGCATGCCATTTTTGTGACGACTGAAAGCGCTCTCGGTTACGAGACCGCCATCAATCAGCTATTGAACAGCTTGGGCTATGCCACCTACTAAACCTGACCCAGGATCAGCCCTCGTGTAGGTAAGGTTGATCTCAAGTTTGCGCCAGCGCTGTATTCTGCCACAGATCACGCACCCGCCAGCTTGATCCAAATAGCGTATAAAGCGGTGATGGCATAATCGGGTGGGACACGTCGCGCAGCAGGGATTCCGGAACAGGTTGATTTTGACGCGAAGCTTGCGTTACCTCATCCAGTCCCTGGCGCATTGGCAGTGGGCGCGAATAGTGGTTAACAGGGTGATAGCAACAGCAGGTAAGCTGGTGATGAAGTAGCGGCTCTGGGTGGATAAGTCATCTGGCGTGCGTCGTTGACTGGCAACCTTGACCACACTACGCAGACCAGGCCAGTCTTTGTAGTCTGAGTTCCATATGCGATGACCCTGCTTCAGTTGACCTAGCCTGTGCCTTACCGCATAATCTCGGTTAGCCGACAACCTGATCCTGAAAGGTTTTGCCGTGATGCCTGACCATGATCCTCTCGATTTCGCTGCGCTTTGGCACTCCATTGCCGCGCAGGACAGCAGCGGACGCCATCAGGCTGAGTCCGACCTAGCCTTCTGGGAGGAAAACGCCCAGCACTTTGACCAATGGCATAGTGACCAAGAAGCCACGTCACGGGCCGTTGCCGCCGTAAGCGGCCTCATCACAGATGATGTTTGGACGGTATTGGATGTTGGCGCAGGTACGGGCCGTTTTGCTCTGCCCTTGGCCCAACAGGTTGATCAGGTAACTGCTTTGGATGCCTCGCCAAATATGTTGAAGGTTCTCCGGCGGAAAGTAAACGAGCGCGGCAGCAAGAACATCCAGATTGTGCAGTCTGAATGGGCGGAGTTTGCCACTGCTCAACGGTTTGATTTGGTCCTCGCGGCCTGGTCGATGTATCGGCAGCCAGACATCATGCAGGGTCTGCGCAAGCTGGTCGATATGACGGACAAGCTACTCGTCATTGTTGATGGCGACGGCTACCAAACCCCCGACCGGCGCCTGCGCCGTGAGATCTGGGGCGGTGCGACAAAACAGACTGTCCCTCGGGCCGTCCTTTATCTCGCGATCTTGTGGCAGATTGGGGTGCGCGCAAATGTTCAAACCCTATGGGAAACCCGCCACACCAGTGGCGAATCGCTGCACGAGTTGGCTGCTCAATTGGCCCCAAAGGACACTACCGTTGCAGAGCGGGAGCAGTTCGCTGAGCGCCTGGCGCCGTTTACCAACCGTGATGAGGATGGAACGCTTCACTATCAGGCCCAAATTCCATTTAGCCTAATCACCTGGCGACGGCATGAGGATCATGCCTTCTTGCGGGCAAAGGGGGTAACCTCGACCTCGCCTGCCCCATAGCGGTTACGGTCTGACGACCAGGGAGCATAAGGGGCCATCGTCAGGCGACACAACCCCAGCAGAACCTCATCGTAATTCACCCGCCACCCAGCGAAGTCACGCCAGCACTGATCCACATCGGGTTTGAGAGGAACGCCATCCTCAGCCAATTCGCGATAGAGGCTCAGAAAT
>JAADYZ010000001.1 GCA_010092775.1 Chloroflexota bacterium | reverse complement strand
GCCCTCTGATGTGCAGCTTGCCATCATCGATACCCTCACCCTGCTAGACGCCAAAGATGCCCGCGATACGCTCGGTAAGATGTTTCTGTCGTGGCGAGGCCCGGATGATGAGGCCAACGACTAAACGCTGGCCGATCCGTTTTTCATGCATTCGTTCGCAGGTTGCCGCGCGACGGGTATAATGGCGGCCCTGATGCCAACCACAATCCTGAGTTGACCAAGAACCCACCTCTATGAAACCATTTAGCCCTTCCCGCCCGGTCATCCTGCTGCTGCTGAGCCTGATCTTTCTTGCCTCCTTTTTTGCGCGAGCGACCCATCCGGTCTCCCGGCCCGATCAATGGTTAGCCCGCTCGGATGTCTTCAACGCGGCCATCGAGCATGCCGATTGGGCCGCAACCTTCACCATCCACCACCCGGGTTACACGGTTATGGCGATTGGTGGCGTATCGCTGCGGGCCTTCGATGGGGCGCTTGGCACGCCATCAGAGGCGCTGTTTGCCTGGGCGGTGCCGGAGTTCACCACGCTATTCGGGCGCCGCATGGCAGCGGGCGTCCTGGGGCTGGCGATTGTGATCAGCACTTTGATTGTGTTGATCGTCCTGGCGCTCAAGCGGCTGGCCAATTGGGAGGCTGCACTGGCAGCAGGTGGATTGTTGGCGCTCTCCCCTTTTTTCTTAGGAGAGGGTCGAGTCTTCCACGTTGATGCCCTGGTCAGCAGCTTGATGCTGCTTTCAGCGCTGCTGATCCTGATTTACCTCGACAAGCGCCAATGGCTGTTCTTGATTCTTTCTGGCATGGTCGCGGGCTTTGCCCTGCTGACCAAAGCGCCCAGCCTGTTCTTGCTGCCCTTCACGGGTTTAGCCCTGCTCGTCGCGACGTTGGAGACGGTCCATAACGCATCGGGCGATCACTCGATAGATCAAGCGGGCTGGTTGGTCCGGCTTGGCCTGCGCGACATCGGTCTGCCGCTGCTGCTCTGGATGGTCTGCGCGGTGCTTCCCTTTGTGCTGTGGCCCGCCATGTGGCTTGATCCACTGGGTGTGATCAGTGGGATGATCAACGGCACAGCGGATATGGTCGAGAACACCCACCCGGTGCCGCGCTTCTATGCTGGCGGCGTCTATTTTGAAGAACGCATGCCAATCAGCTTCTATCCGGTGATGCTGCTTTATCAGGCCAGCTTCGTGACGCTCGGCCTGCTGATCATCGGGCTGGGCCTGTATCTTGCGCAGCTCGCTCGTCCCCGCGCACAGGATTGGCGCTCGCGCCTACCGGTCAAGCCGCAGGTCTTCTGGCTGCTGGCAGCCTTCGTGTTGTTCTTTACCATCCAGATGACCATTGGAGCCAAATACGACAAACGCTATATCCTGCCCGCTCAAGCCATGCTCGAACCCCTCGCTGCGATTGGCCTGGCCGGGCTGATCGGATTGTTGGGTGCAGCTCTTGCGAATCACCATGAGCGCCTGCTGCGGTCAATTCCAGCGCTGCTGCTGACCCTTGCGCTGGGGATGCAGGCCCTGGCTGTGCTGCCCTACTTTCCTGACTTCGGCAGCCATCGCAACCATCTGCTAGGCGGTAATCAGGGCGCAGTGGGTGTGGTCCCCCTGATGGGCCAAAACGAGGGGGTTATCGATGTGGCCCGCTATCTGCATCAGCATCAGCGTATTGACTTCGTGGGGGTGTCTTATCCCTTCCATTTCTCGCTGCCACAGTACTACGCCGGTCAAGTTGAGCGCGCCTATCCTGAACAGGCCGATCTGCATCTGGCCAGCCGCATCGTGCGCGAGCGCTTCATGGACAGCGAGCAGTGGATTCCGGTCTTGGTGCCCTTCGAACGCGGTGAGACGGCACCACGCTTGATCGTCAGCTACGATGGCGTGGACTATCTGTGGCTGTTCGGCAATCCGGCTGATCCGGCTTCGGCTGACCCCCTGCGCATCAATCGCGGCGGAGCAGGTCTGACCGTTCTGGCCTGGCTGTGGTGGGTGCTGACGCTTGGCCTTACACTGTGGGCCATCAGCCGACAGATGGACGAGAGGATTGACATACATCGCTGAGGTCACCCAGACCCGCATGACTGCCCCCGAATTGACGCAGACTCCAACCTGATCACCGCACCTCGCCAGTGATTTGACAAATCCAAAGGACTCATCTAATATGGACATAACATATAGGACGCGTCCTATAAAATAGGTCCTATTCAGTCTGCTATTGGATGTTCATGTCGCTCAAGCACGCCATTCTCGGATTTCTATCGGTCAGACCGCTGTCTGGCTACGATCTTAAGCGCGCCTTTGATCACTCGGTGCAGCACTTCTGGCCGGCTGACCAAAGCCAGATCTATCGCAGCTTGCGCCAGATTCACGAGGCGGGCTTTGTGGAGCAAGAAGTGATCCCGCGAGACGGCAAGCTCGACGTGAAGATCTACCATCTGACGGAAGCCGGTCAAAGCGAACTGATCGATTGGCTGCGAACCCCACTTGATCCACAAGACAATCGTGAGCCTTTTCTGATCCAGCTCTTCTTTAGCGGTCTACTGCGCCAGGACGAACTGCTCGCCTTGCTCAAGCACCAACGCAGCCAGATTGACGACCTGCTTCAACTCTATCGCGGCGTTTACAACGCGAGCACACGTGAAGTCGATGACGCGGACTTTCAACGTCGTGTCACGATGAGCCTACTGACCTTGGAATATGGCGTCCGTTTGAACCATGCCTATCGAGGGTGGCTGGATGAAGTGATCCAGCGCATTGAACAAGGGGATTGGTCCCCACCCACCTGGCAGAACATGCTCGGCCAGGGTGACGCAGATCAAGGAGAATCAAATGATCGCTAGAGTTGTCGTGTTTGCAGTGGTTACAGCGGTATCGGTGGTGGTGTTTGGAGGGTTGCAACAGGCGACTGGCTTGCGCGTTGACATCGGTATCCCGCAGTTGGCACCGGGTGTGGCAGGCCTGCTGATGCTGCTGATCTTCCGCAAAGATGGCCATCCACTCACCTGGGTCAGGGCGGAAACGCCCCCCAAGCGCTATGGACTGGCCTTGGCGATGCCGCTCGGAATCAATGCTGTGGTGTTCATGCTTAGCCTACTCCTGCTTCAAGGCTTCAGTTTGAGCAGCTATCGGCTTGAGGCCAGCGCCTTGATGCTGCTCTGGATGCCACTTGGCGCACTTGGTGAGGAGATCGGCTGGCGTGGCTATCTGCAAAAGCGCCTCAACGTTCAGACCAGTGGGCGCGCCGCTGCTGTGATCACCGGTGTGCTGTGGACCTTCTTGCATGTCCACTTCTTTGCCAACGGCCCGATCTTCATGCTCTTCACCACCCTGTTGTTCGTCTCAATGTCCATTGTCATGCAGGCTGTGTTGGCCGATCAGGATTTCTCGGTGCTGCTGGCAACCCTCTTCCATATTGGCATCAACATTGGCTCACTGCTGCTAGTGACGATCGTCAACGATCTCAGCTTTATGGTGATCTTCTCACTTGTCTGGGCTGGAGCCGCCGGGGCAGCAGTCGCCCTGCGCCGCGAGTTCTTCTTCAAAGCGCCGAGCGGCGCGCAAATCGCCTCGGCCAGCGCCTAACGACAGGCCCAGACCAACGCGCCGCACACGAGCGGCGCTAACCCGATGGCCGACTGCTCTGAATGGCGAATAGCGTTCAGGGGCATCGAGGCCTCTTGATAGGGGCGACCGGCACGCTATCGCGCGTCGCCCCGCTCATGCTTAGGGCAACGTGCGACTGCCGGACAAACAACAACGGCCCGATCAGATGACCGCGCCGTTGGGATCGGATTATTCGGTTATTCGGCCTGACGATGTTACTTCATCCGCAGGCGGCGCACCACCATCACGACGGCCACCAGGGCAAAGGCTGCCAAGCCGAGGGCGACAAAACCACCCGTCGTGTCGAGCAGGCCTGTATCTGGCAGTGCTGTCGCGGTGATCGTAATCGCAGCAGTTGGTTGGATCGGTCCGCCGATACCACCGGAGTCGCTGCCGGGTTGATCGGTGGC
>JAADYZ010000464.1 GCA_010092775.1 Chloroflexota bacterium | reverse complement strand
TGAGACAGGAATAGCCCGACTGTATCTGATTTGCCAGCCAGGGAGAGGATCGTATGACCTTCGATGAATACCAGGAACAGGCCAGCCAGACCGCCCAATACCCCAATATGGGTGCCAATCCGATCTACCCAACGCTAGGTTTGGCCGGTGAAGCGGGTGAGGTGGCGGAGAAAGTCAAGAAGGTACTGCGTGATCGTGAGGGCGAGTTTGACGAAGCCGCGGTGGCAGCCATCAAAAAAGAGTTGGGCGATGTGCTCTGGTACGTGGCTCGTCTAGCTGCCGAACTGGGCCTCTCGCTGGAAGAGGTCGCACAGGCCAATCTCGCTAAACTGGCAGACCGCAAGCAGCGCAGCGCCATCCAAGGCAGTGGCGATGATCGCTAGCGCAGCGTCAGATAGACCATGATCTCGTTGCGGTTGTGGAAGAACTGCCGTGCCCCACGCCGCTGGTAGACCGGGTCCAAGATTGCAAAAGCCCCTTCGACCAGCTCAAGGGGTTGATCTTCCGTCAGTTTGAGCGACATGAGGGCCGCGCCGTGTGGATAAAGGCATTTGGCATAGTCCACCATCAAGCGGGCTGAGTCGCGGGCATCCATGCGCATATCATTGACGATCAGGTCGAATTCGTCAGGCTCTTCCTGAAGATATTGCTGCGCCGTCATGCGACGATAGCCGACCCCTTTGTCCGCCAAGATCGACGGATGCAAATCGCCCGGATCAACGGCAATCACAAACTGCTCCGCCAAGCGCAAAATGCGCGTCCAACCACCCGGTGCCGCACCTAAATCGAGGGCACGCCCACGCGGTGGCAAGGCAATCTGAAAGGTCTCGAAGGCTTCTAGCAGCTTGAACTCCGAGCGGCTGACCTGCTCGGGTGAGCGCTTGAAGCGGCGGACCCCGCCCGCCCAGTCCGACAAATTGTCGCGAACATCCGAGAGGCCCACCCATGCCCTAACGCGGTCGCCCAGGCTAACCACCGCAACTGAGATCACCTGACGTGGATCGCGCACATCCAGTGCTGCACCAGTCTCTTGCTCAATCAGCGTGGAAAGCGGCTTGCTGATGTCAAAGGGTTTCAAGCTCAGCGCATCATCCAACATGCGCGTTTGAATCGAGAAGGGAACATCCGGCGCGATGTGGGGCAGCAGATCTGTTTCAACTGCCTGAGTCAATTGGCTGAACAGGCTGCCCTCCACCCCTTCAATTATAGAATGGACTGGGTTGACATGCCTGATGAAAATAGGGCCAGCGCTGCGCCAAGCTTTGGCCAGTGCCAAAAAACCGCGCTCACTCTCGGCCAGCAAGACGCCGGGAGCGACCTCTTCTCTGACGGCGACGGCAACGGACGCCAGTTCACCAAGGGCATGGTCGGCATAATCGGGTGCGCAAGTGGCCAGAAGAGTCTGACTATCGTGTTGGAAAGTCGTCATAGGGTGGCTTTGGCGTTAGCATTTGAGAGTAATCTCTTATCATGATTGGAAAATCGTCATGGCTGATGATCAGCCCTTTGAAATTGACCTGACCGATATGGCCAATGGCGGCAGTGCCCTAGGTCGCAATGAAGATCAGGTTGTGTTTGTCCCATTTGCCATTCCCGGCGAGCGAGTGCGGGTTCAAACTGTTGAGCAAAAG
The DNA here is from genome assembly GCA_010092775.1 of Chloroflexota bacterium. Lineage (GTDB taxonomy): Bacteria > Chloroflexota > Anaerolineae > Aggregatilineales > UBA3940 > TC-71. Next base: position 18,794 of record JAADYZ010000464.1, on the reverse strand, counting down.
CGCCGGGTTGCCTGGGCACAGCTCATCGATGTGATCGAGGCTGCGCCTGAGCGCAGCGAGCCTGCCTGCGCTCACTTTGGTCCTGGCTTGTGCGCAGTCTGTCACTGGCAGCACATCGATTATGCGGCGCAGCTTCGCTACAAGCAAGCCGTCGTTCAAGATCAACTGGAGCGAATCGGCAAATTGAAGCGGCCCCAGGTCTCGCCAATTGTGCCCGCACCAACTCCATGGGGCTATCGGACAAGCCTAACTTTTGAACTGCTTCGCGATGGCAGCTATGCCCTCCCATCCAACATTCCAGACCGATGGATGCCGATCGAGATGTGCCCTATCCTACGCCCCGAACTACTCGATCTGCTCGCACAATTCGACCTCAACAGCGATGAGGTCACGCGGGTCAAAGTGATGATCGGCACTGACCCTGACGACCGCATGTTAATCATTGAGACAGTCGATGACCTCGCACCGGAGATCGAAGTGGATTTCCCAGTCTCGATCAACCTGCTGCTTAGCGATAACGAACCCGTCAACCTGATTGGCAGCCCGCAGGTGCACTATAACATTCTGGACCGCCAATTTAGAGTGACGGCAGGGAGTTTTTTCCGCCCCAACCCAGCCCTGATCGGTGAGATGGTCAAGAGCATCTTGGAGCGCTTGGGACTCGAAGGCGATGAAACCATCCTCGATTTGTACAGTGGGGTGGGGGTATTCTCCGCTTTCCTGGCGGAGTGGTGCAGTCTGGTGATCAGTGTAGAGAGCTATCCGCCTGCTGTCACCGACGCTGACCACAACACCGCCGACATCGACAATATCGATCTATTGGAGGGTGCAGTCGAAGTCATCGCGCCAGATGTCGAAGAGGACATTGACATCGTGGTGGTTGATCCACCCGGTAGCGGGCTGAGCCACGAGGCACGCGACATCCTTGGGGAGATCGCTGCGCCCTTGCTGATCTACATCTCTAGTGACGTGGCCTCACTGGCGCGCGATATCCAATCCTTGGGTGGGCATGGCTATCGCCTGGTGGATGTGCAGCCCTTCGACCTGCTGCCCCAGTCCTACCATGTGGAGTGCATTGCCTTCCTCGAATACGAGGGCTAGTTATCCATCGAAATAGCTGAGGACCCATTCACTCAACACTTCATCAGGGATGCGTGGGCCGTAGAAGTCGTCTGGATCAAAAGGTTGACCCTCAGCAGGCAGTTCATAGTCAGGCGAGCAGGCGAAAGGCTCGCCACCGTTTAACTGAACCACAGTGGACATGCTTCCCAGCGCGACGTCATAAACCATGATGTCAACCACATAGTGCAGCAGTGAGCGCTCGTTGATCAGTGGATCAATCGGTTCGCTGCTGCACGCATTGAGCGGCTGAACACGCTGGCGGCTGATACAGAAGACGGTCAACACGTCGAGCGGATCATCGGGCTGCCACTCAGCGGGGAGTTGAGCCTGGATGTCGGAGGGGCGGCTGTTCTCTATAACGAGTACGTTAAGCGCCGCACCAGCGGGCCGCCCCAGAGCTGCAAGGTCGGGGTCAGAATCCTGACAAACGTGGATCAAGTCAGCGTAGTTCGCTTCGAACGCGATACGCTCTGCCGCTTGTTCAGCTTCTGACTGCGCCTCCTGACTGTCATAGTACATGGCGAAGGCATTCGGCACGATCCAACACAAGGTGAATGGCACCAAGAACGCGATGAATAGCAGCGTCCAATTGCGCGGCTTATCGTATTTGGGATGGTCAATGAAGTCTTTCAGCAAGTTTGACCTAATGGATGGGTCGCCTGGCTTTGCCATGATTCTCTCTGTCTGACTCCTGTCACTATTTGTCTTACCGACGCCATCGTGAACAGGTTCACAGCTTGAGCCAAGTCGCTAGGATGGGGTGACCGTGCTAAACTCCCCCTGAGTTCACCTTCCGCTTGATCTACAGGAGACAGTCGACAAGATGAAACATCGTATTACGGGCAACACCCTTCAGTCACTCGACATCATGCTAGACAAGGGTGAGGCTGTGTTCACCGAAGTGGGTGGCATGGCCTGGTACAAGGGCGGCTTCGATATGAAGACCAATATCCCCGGTGGCGTGATGGGTGGCCTCGGCCGGATGCTCTCGGGTGAATCGCTCTTCCTAACAACCTATACATCACAGCAAGATGGTTCCGTGGTCACATTTACCCCAGAGGCTCCAGGCAGTATCGTGGCGCGTACGCTGGCTGACGGCCAGTCGATTATCGCCCAGCGCGACTCTTTTATGGTCGCCCAACAGGGTGTGGCGTTGGAAATGCACTTCAAGCGCCGCATCGGTGCGGGTCTGTTCGGTGGTGAGGGCTTCATTTTGCAGCGCATCACCGGCCCGGGCGTGGCCTTTTTCGAGATCGATGGCGAAGTTCGTGAGTACGAACTGGGCAGCGGCGAGCGCATGCGGGTTGATCCTGGCCATATCGCGCTGTTCGAGTCCACCGTGTCGCACGATATCGAGATGGTGAAGGGTGTGACCAACGTACTCTTTGGCGGTGAAGGCCTCTTCCTGGCGACCCTGACCGGACCGGGCAAAGTTTGGCTCCAAACCATGCCGCTGAGCAATCTGGTCGCAAAGATCGCTTCGCGCATTCCCAGCAGCTAACCTGAGTTCAATTCAATCATTAAGTCTGAGCGGGCACAGCAGGACTGGCCCGCTCGTATTTTGTCGCCTGCGGTCCAACGAGGCTGTTCATCCAACAGACTGAGAGTTGAATGTCTTCTCAACTTGATTTAGCGAGCATCCTGTCGAGCGCCGAAACCATTGCCGAGAAGGCTGCTCGTCAACTTAAACAAGCCTACAATCAGCCACAGGAGATTGATTACAAAGGCGAGATCGACCTCGTTACACAGGCCGATCGGGCGGCAGAACAACTCATTCTGGCGGAGTTAAAATCAGCCTATCCTGAGCATGCGATCCTGGCAGAAGAGGGTGGGGGGACGATCAGCAGCTTGGCGGATCATCAAGGGATGACCTGGCTGGTCGACCCGTTGGATGGCACCACGAACTTCGCTCACGGCTTCCCTGTTTTCTCAGTGGCGATCGCACTGCACAATCAAGACGGCCCGCTGGTAGCGGTGGTCTATGATGTGCTGCGTCAGGAATGCTTCTCGGCGACACGGGGCGGAGGGGCGACGCTCAACGGTCAACCCATTGGGGTCTCAACAACCGATCAACTTGGTCGCTCGCTGCTGGCTACTGGCTTCCCCTACAATCGCCATGAGGCCGAGGACAACAACGCCGAAGCAACCAGCCTCTTCATCCGGCAGGCGCAGGGAATCCGCCGGGCTGGTTCCGCTGCGCTCGATCTGGCCTATGTGGCCTGTGGGCGGCTGGATGGCTATTGGGAACAGCAGCTCAAACCCTGGGACCTGGCGGCGGGCATCCTGCTCGTGACCGAGGCTGGGGGACGACTTAGCTCTTATCGGGGAGCGGACGACTATCGAAGCCTGCTGGCAGGCAATGATCTGGTCGCAAGCAACAGCCAAATTCATGACGCAATGCTCGAAACGCTCGCTACAATCTATTCCTGATGAGCACCTTCAATGCCTTTGCCCAGGCTCAATTCGCGCCCGACACCGCCGCAATACTGATCATTGCGGCTGACACCGAGCCGCTTGAATTTGACCTGATTGACATTCAGCACAGCAGCAGCTTGGTTGGTTTGCAAGCCCATCCGCCTTATGATGCGATCGTCGGTGTGGATTGGCTGCTGCTGCTCCTGGGACAAGCAGACCTTGATCCGTTCGAGTTCAGCAGCCGACTGACACAGCCCAAGTCTCGGCTGATCTTGAGCCAGGTCTTCTTTGATCGGGCGACGGTGACCTCCAACATGTTGACCAATACGCGCCATCCTTTTGCTTCGGTTGAGACGCTGCGGCAGCATGCCGCCCAACTAGGCTGGGAACTGCTCCACGATGAGCAAGCGCAGACGGGCAGCGGAGCGCTGGCGACCTCAGATGATCTACCGTTGAACCCAGCGGATAGCTGGGCACGCCATTGGTTGGTCTTCCGCCGCTAAAGGGGTTGCAACTTCCAGCGGCGGGCAGCGTAGGAATAGAGAAGACTTCTATCAGCTTTAAGGGGGCGGCGACGCACATGTACTTTCTTGATGCCATCATCTATCCCTTCCGCGACGGTCGCTGGCCGTTTAAACTGGGCCCGATTTTTGCCTTACAGTACATTCCACTGCTGGGGCAGGCGATCGCGAGAGGCTACGAAGCCAAGATCAGCCAGGGAATCCACGCTGGTGTTGAGCAGCCTATGCCTACCTGGGGCGACTTCTTCAAGCATGCGGGCCGTGGTTTGGCGATCTATTTCGCCCAGTTCATCTACCAACTACCAACCATTATCTTCACCATCAGCATCATTGCGCTGTGGATTTTGCCCTTTTTCACTGGCCTGTTTTCCGGCACAGAGACGATCGAGCAGGCATTTCAGGCCGCCTGGCAGCGCTGGCTCGGGGCGATGGGCCCGCGCCTGGCATTGAGCTGTGCAGCATTGTTCTATGCGACGTTGGCCACCATGTCCTTCCATGCGGGCTACCTCCGCTACATTCAGACCGAGCGCTACCTGGCCTTCTTCGAGATCATCCCCAATCTTCGCTTGATGCTGCGCAATCTGCTTCCTATCCTGACCGAGTTCGCCTTCACCATACTCACGCTGGTAATTGTCGCACTGGTCAGTTGGATGGTCAGCCTAACCGGGGTGGGTGTCGCCTTCGTCCCCGGATTTGCCTTCACTTTCCTGACCTACACCAACGGATACAGTATCGGCCAACTGGCGAACGAAGTCTTCGAGGCAGAAGCACGGCGCGCTAATCCCACTCCACAGCGCCCCCTAAACGCCCGTTGAGCGACCGATGATCACCGCTTATCACTGACGTTTGTCATTGTAAGTGGCGTCGTCGTATGCTAGCATTGGCATACTCTTTATCAGAGTATCCATCACGTCAATATGTCAGCACCGCTCTCGGTCTGGTTTTTTCCTGAAGGTACCCTCCATATGGCTGTCGATCGCTTTGGCCGCAATATCAATTACCTCCGCATTTCCCTGACCGACAAATGCAATCTGCGCTGCGTCTACTGCATGCCGGAAGATATGGCCTTCCAGCCCAACAGCGACTTACTACAAGACGAGGAACTGTTGACCTTGTTTGATCTGTTTGTCGAACTGGGTTTCCGCAAGTTCCGCCTGACTGGCGGCGAACCAACCATCCGCAAGAATGTTGTCGATCTGGTTGGCGGCATGAGCCGCCGCGCGCCAGACAGTGAAATCTCAATGACCACCAACGGCATTCTACTCGACCGACTGGCTCAGCCCCTCAGAGAAGCCGGATTGGCACGCTGCAACATCAGCGTGGATACGCTGGTGCCTGAACGCTACGAGAAGATCACCCGCTGGGGCAGCGTCGACCAATTGATGGCCGGCATCCATGCGACAGAAGCGGCAGGTCTACTGCCCATCAAGTTGAACTCGGTGGTGGTGCGCGGCTTCAACGACACCGACGATGCGATCAGTCTGGCCGCCTTGAGCTTAGAGAACGAGTGGCACATCCGCTTTATTGAGATGATGCCCTTTGGTGAGGTCGCAGGCTTCCAGCAGGCTGGTGTGGTGCCAGAGGAAGAACTGCGCGCAACGATTGAGAGCGAGCTTGGCCCGATGGACATTTTGAACGGTGGGCGTCTGGTCGGTGAAGCGCGTGTTTATCAGCTGCGCCAGGCGAAGGGCACCGTCGGTTTCATCAGCTCCGTGACAGCTCCCTTCTGTGCGGCCTGTACCCGCGCCCGCCTGACCGCCGATGGCAAACTGCGCTTGTGCCTGTTGCAAGAGGCCGAGGTTGATCTGCTAACGCCGCTGCGAGCGGGAGCGACGCAGACCGAAATGATTGAACTGATCCGCGAAAGCATCTGGGGCAAGCCCTGGGGGCACGGACTCGCCCAGAATGTCATCCCACTCAACCGGGTGATGTCGCAAATCGGCGGCTGATCCTCAGCTTTCACCCTCTTTTTTAGCTAGAATCGAGGCGGCAACGAGCCGCCTTTTTGGATTGAATCGAGGTCACGATGCAGTATGGTGTTGTCTTCCCCCAATATGAGATTGGTACCGATCCCGCCGCGATCAAGGATTACACGCAGACCGCAGAGGATTTGGGTTTCTCGCACATCATGGCATATGAGCATGTGCTGGGCGCTAACCCGGATCGACCGGGGGGGTGGTCCGGTCCATATACCTATGAGCACGCCTTCTACGATCCCTTTGTATTGTTCGCTTACATGGCAGGCTTTACCAGCACACTGGGATTCGTCACCGGCATCTTGATCCTGCCGCAGCGGCAAACAGCCCTGGTGGCCAATCAAGCTGCCACCCTGGATGTCTTATGCGGCGGACGCTTTCGCCTGGGCATTGGTGTGGGCTGGAATAAAGTCGAATACGATGCACTCGGAGAAGATTTCAGCAAGCGCGGTAGGCGCAGCAGTGAACAGATCGATTTACTGAAACAACTCTTCACCGAACCTTTGGTCACTTTCGATGGCGAGTTTGATCAAATTGACGATGCTGGGATCAGCCCACTGCCGGTACAGCAGCCGATCCCGATCTGGATTGGTGGACAAGCCGATGCCGCCCTGCAGCGCCTGGCCTACAAAGCTGATGGTTGGCTGCCCTTCCAACGCAGCATGGATGACGCCAAAGCCAAACTTGAGGTATTGGATCGCTACCTGGCAGAAGCCGGGCGCAGCCGCGCTGACATCGGCATTGAGCCGCGCATCCCCTTCAAAGCAGGTCCGGCTGGATGGGCTGAGCAAATCGATAGCTGGGGCGAACTCGGTGCGACGCACATCAGCTTGAGTCCGCTTGGGGCTGGGCTGGACTCTCCTCAGGTACACATCGACGCCTTACGGCAGTTTGCCGATGCCATTTTCTAGATGCTGACCGCCTTTCTGCATGGCTTCATCCTCTCGCTCGGACTGATCCTGGCGATTGGGCCGCAGAATCTCTTTTTGATCAACCAGGGAACCGCGCACCACAGCTTGTGGCGCGCGGCTCCAGTGATCGTCGCCGCCGCCTTGTCCGATACCCTGCTGATTTTGTTGGCCGTCTTGGGTGTCTCGGCGGTTGTGCTGACGCTTGAGTGGGTGCGCCTCATTCTGCTTGGTGCTGGGGTGATCTTCTTGCTGGTGATCGGCTGGCTGACCTGGCGTGATGCCGACCGCCCACCGGACGACGACTTAAGCGACTCGGGCCGCTGGCCGCTGGGCCGTCAGATCACCTTCACCCTGTCGATCTCGCTGCTCAATCCACAGGCCATCCTCGATACAGTCGGCGTGATCGGCGCGAGTTCGCTATCCTATCAAGGATCAGCGCTGGCTGCTTATGCGCTCGGTTGCATCTTGAATTCCTGGCTGTTCTTTACGCTTTTGGTCGTCGCGGGCCGGTTGCTGGCGCATGCGCCTGCTTTACGTCAGGCGTTGAATCGCGCTTCCGCAGTGATCATGTGGGGCAGCGCCATCTATTTGGCGTCCACACTAATCTAGCGCGCCGCGCTCATCGAGCGTCTCGACGAGTTGCTCAAAGCTGATGCCATAACGGCGGGCGATCTCCCGTGCATAACTGCGCCCCATCGGCGGGCTTTCGATTACGCGATAGGAGCGACGCGGACCGTCGCCGTTTTCGTTAATCAGTGAGGCCACCATGCTAATGACACGGCTGTCGCCATCGGTTTCAGCATTCAGTTGATCCACCTGGGCAGCCAACTCGTGGAAGTGGGTGGCGAAGATTGCGCGCACCCCCAGCCTGCGCATCACGCGGACCACATCCTGCGCGACGTACAAGCCCTCACCCGGGCTTGTTCCGGCCAATGATTCGTTCATCAAGATCAAGCTGTGGCGTGTGGCCTGCTGGAAGATCTGGCTCAAGCGCAGCGCCTCATCGCCAAAGCGACCGGCCTCGGCTTTGATGTCCGCTTCTTCAATGGGATAGTGCGAGTAGATGCCATCGACTGGGCTAATTCGTGTGGACTCGCCGGGGACCCATAAGCCCGACTGCGCCAGAATCTGCGTGACGCCAACCGCCTGCATATAGGTGGTCTTGCCGCCCTGGTTGGGCCCGGTTAGGATCATGATGCGGCCTTGCTCGCCCATCTCCACATCATTGGGGACCAGCATCTCGTGGATTGCCTCAGACGGATGCTGCTCGGCTAAACGCAGCGCCAGATTCAAATTATAGTTCGCCTCGACCTGATAGATACGCTCCACCATTGGCGCGATCTGCGGGCGACAAACCGCCAATCCCAAGCCTTCCAGATGGCGAATCAGGCTGACAGCACCCAGATAGAAGCTAAGGTCAGGCAGCAAGCCGAGCAGAAAGTCTGTGTTGATCTTCACATAGCGCCGCAGCGCTTTCATCGTGGCCTGCGCAGCCTTCTCCAACACGTCGGCCACGTCGCGAAAGAGTGGCGCCATCATCTGGCTGATTGTGGGATCAGTGAAGTTGCCCGTAGCCGCATGGTGCAGCGGCGCGATTCCGTTGGCCTCAGGGTCAGCTTGGCCGAGTACGCGCTGCAAGAAGGTCGATTGACTAAAGGACTGCCGGTTGATTGACAGCAGGACCGCTGCGGTTGGTCGCAACTGCGCATCCAGATTCACACCGATGGTGACGCTGGCGCTGGTTCGCACATCCGCGATTAGGTCAGGCAGATCAGCTTTCAAGCGCTGAAACAGCGGGCTGCCGAGCAATGCCTCCACAATATCTCGCAGATGCAACAGGCCCTCTGATGACACCTTGCCCAGCTCATCAAAGCCAGATTTTAGCCGCTCGACCGCCATCACGAAGGTCTCTAGCTCGCTCAGCCGCCAGATCACCTCATGCAGCGGGGCATGCCCGCGTCCCTGCAAGAAACGGAATTGTGCCAGACTGTTCAGCAATCGCTGGAGGTCAGCAAAGCAAGACACCAAACTGGGATGGGCCAGCAGATCAGCGACGACATCCTGCCGGTATTCGATCACTTTGGGCTCAAGACACAGGTCCATCAGGATACTTTCAACCGTGCGCCGCTGGTCCCGATCGATCTGAAGGGCCATCAAAACCGCTGTCAAATCCAGATCGCGGCTGCACTGTTTACTGAGTGGGGTGGTGCTCCAAGGGCGATCGCTAGGAGGCCACAGCAGACTGACGTCAAGAGGGTCGTCAACCAGACGCAGGTCTTCAGGCATGTTAACCCCGACGACTCAAGATTGACCCGGTCTCAGCGTAGGACAGCGCCTCTTCAAGCAATGTGAACAGAGCGACTGACTGAGGGCCATACTGCGAATGGCCTTCTAAACCAGTGGCCACAGCCTTCAGGAAAGTTTGAGAGCCCACCATCACCGTTTCAATCTCTCGATCCTGTCCGATGCCTGCATCCAGCAGGTCCGTAGCCAGACCGCGCACAATCTGCCCAAACTTGATTGTTTCGTCAAAGACCAGAATACGAACTACAGGCTTGCCCACCACCTCAACAAAGGCCTCCAGCGCTTCTGCTGCTTCACGCGTATTTGCTTCGACACTGTCGCTGCCTTCGTCCGAGAAGGCAATAATGATAATCCGCTGGTCTTGCCGCTCATCAACTTGAATGGCCATCGATCGCCTCTCATAATCACCCATTGAGCCTACACTTTGAGTATAGCGTGCTATACTCTGCCCATGTCTGGCCACCCACCGCAGAAAGACCCTGCTCCTCGAAACCGATCGATCACCCTGACTGACACGGAATTGAAGAGCTACCAGGCTAAGCTCCTGGAGCCAGACACCAGCGACACCCCGCTTCCGCTTGAACCACTCATCGATCGCACGATTCTTGCTGACACGCTCAGCATCCTCCCGCGGCTTCCTGAACACAGCATTGATCTGGTTTTCGCCGATCCGCCTTACAATCTGACCAAGTCCTTTAATCAACGCACACATACCGCCCAATCGCTCGAAGACTATGAACGCTGGCTGCGAATATGGCTGCCTGACTTGGCGCGCATCCTGAGGCCAAGCGGGTCACTTTATGTCTGCGGGGATTGGCGCTCGTCGGCGGCGCTGCACCGCGTCCTCAACGATCATTTCACCGTGCGCAGCCGCATCACTTGGGAAAGGGAGAAGGGACGCGGCAGCCGCCGCAACTGGAAAAACGCCTCAGAGGACATCTGGTTCGCCACCTGCTCAGGCCAGTACACATTCAATGTCGATCAGGTTAAACTGAAGCGGCGCGTTCGCGCCCCCTACAGGACCGATAATGGCCAGCCGAAAGACTGGCAGGCCGAAGCTCAGGGCAAGTTCCGCGTCACCTATCCGTCCAACGTGTGGACCGACCTGACAGTTCCCTTCTGGTCGATGCCGGAGAACACCGAACATCCTACTCAAAAGCCCGAAAAGCTGCTGGCCAAAGTGCTTCTCGCCAGCTCCAACCCCGGCGATCTGGTATTTGATCCTTTCTTGGGGTCAGGCACCACCAGTGTAGTAGCAAGCAAACTGGACCGTCACTACATCGGCATCGAGATCGACCCGACCTATGCCTGCCTGGCCGAAAAACGGCTCGCGATCGCGCAAACAGATCGCCGCATTCAAGGGTATACTGATGGTGTTTTCTGGGAGCGCAACAGCAAAAGGAAGAAACGCCGTCATGACTGAGATTCTTCAAGAGGTCCTTCAGCAGCTACAAGATGTTCTGGTTGACATCCTCGCCTTCAGTCCGCGTTTGATCATTGGTGGGCTGGTGGGCTTATTCAGTTTCTTCCTGGCCCGCTACCTGCGTCGCCTGACCAATCGGCTGATCGACCAGATTAACGCTCCGGTCTCGGTTGATCGCCTGATTGTGAATGCAGTCTACATTACCGCTATTCTGGTGGGCATCATCGTCACGCTGGCTGTCTTAGGCGTCGATGTCTCCACCCTGGTCGCTGGCGTCGGACTTAGCGGCCTGGTCATTGGCTTCGCCTTGCGCGACATCATTGAGAATCTGGTCGCTGGCCTGCTGATGCTCCTGGAACGGCCATTTGCCGTTGGAGATCGTATTGAGGTGGAGGATCATCACGGCTTTGTGGTGGATGTGACGCTGCGTCACACAGTGATCCGCACCTACGACAACACACAGATTCTCATCCCCAACGCCACCGTCTATACCAATGTGGTCAAGAATCACACCCACTATCCCATTCGGCGGCGTGACGTGAGCTTCAACATCGCCTATGATCAAGACCTTGCCCGCGCCGTTAGCACCATGCTTGAAGCTCTGCGCGGCGTTGAGGGCGTGGCACAGTTCCCTGCACCCACATTCGCCTTTGACGACATGGGTGAGACAAGCATTCTCGGGCGCTTCTACTACTATTTCAACATCGAGGAATATGATTGGTTTGAGATCCAATCGCGCGTTGTGCAAGCGATGCAAGAAGCGGCCCGCTCCGAGAACATCATGATCCCTGGCCCGAACCAAATTGAAGTCACCTTGTAGCCCAAAAAAGAAACGGAGGATGCATGTCTGTCGATCCCCTACAAGAGATCATCACCGAACTTCAAATGCTCTGGGAGTCGGTCCTGACCTTTACCCCACGATTGGTGATCGGTTTGATTATCGGCCTACTGGTTGTGCTGATCGCCACCTTGACTCGGCGCTGGGGAAAGCGCCTTTCAGAACGGATCAATGCGCCGCGTGCCGTCGAGACTTTGATCATCAATCTGGTTTATGTGCTGGCTCTGACCGTCGGCACGATCATCACCCTTTCCGTGCTCGGCGTGAATGTAGCGGGCCTGGTGGCAGGCTTAGGCGTGGGTGGTCTGGTGGTTGGTTTTGCTCTGCAAGACATCATCCGCAACCTGATCTCGGGGTCACTGCTGCTCATTGAGCGGCCCTTCAACTTGGGCGATGTGATTAAGATCAATGGCCAGACTGGCACAGTTACTAATGTCCAGCTTCGGCACACAACCCTGCTCACCTTCGATCGCACCGAGGTCTTGATCCCCAACAGCCTGGTCTACACATCGATACTGGAAAACATCACCCGCAACCCGGTTCGGCGGCGTGCCCTCACCCTACGCTTTGATCACGATACCAACCTGGGTCAGGCCATGGAACTCGTCCTGAAGACGGTCAACTCCGTTGACGGCATTGCCAGCTATCCAGTCCCAACCTTTGGCATCAATGACTTTGGAGACACCACCATCGATGGCACCCTGTATTACTACTTCAATACCGTCGAGCATGATTGGTTTGGCATGCAAAACCAGGTGACCGAGGCAGTACGCCAGGCCACCCAAGCCGAAGGGATCAGCTTGCTGCGTCTCTCTCATATGAACTTGGTCAACGACGAAGTGACGGTCAAATCACGCGAGCAGCAGAGCTAGCTACCTAACATCGTCTGGGTCGATGCGTTGGTCCTCCGGCACAGGGAGGACATACAACCACCAATAGGGGGTCTCTGGAAAAGCCGACTGCAAGCGTTCATCCCAAACGAAGCCCTCACGCGTACTGATACGCAGCAACTGGCCATCCAAATAGCTGACTTGCGTCATCAATCCTCGACCTCTCACGGCCCGGGGCAGCCTTTCATCGAACAACTGAATGATTGTGCGTGAGCCGACCTGCGTGGGATACTCATCTTGGTAGCGGCGCGGATTGTCCTCGCACTCACTCAGAAAAATGCGCCAGCCGCGTATGCGCGCCTTCACCTCTAGTTGAACCTTCATCTCGGCCTGCACCACCCAGTGGGCCAGTTCGGCGCGCATGCCGCTGCGTGCATATTCAAGACGTTCGCGCTGCTCCATGCTGAGGTCGTCGTAGATCGCCTCCAGGCGTTGGTCGCGCAGGAACATCCCGCCCAGCGTACCGCGCGGCAAAGGATAGCCAGGGCGACTGTCTGACAGCTGCCAATAGAGGACGTTGCTCAGCAGGTAGGGTTTCAGGTCGACTACCATCGCCTCTACCGTGCGGAGGTCACGCTCAGGATTAATCATGATTGGTAGCGAGCTGAGATCATTCGAGGCGGATCCAGCCAACATGCACTTCCGGAGGGCGGCGCACCATATAGCGCACACTGAGAGGAGCAACCCGGCGCGCCAGCAAGATCAAGCTGATAAAGGCGGCCAATATCAGCACCAGAATAAGGAGAAGCACCTGCCAGACTTTCATAACGACCTGCCGTTAGCGCCCTCTCTTGCCCAGGCGGCGCGGGCGCACAAATTCGGGCATCCCTTGGATCTCACGCCAGCGCTGCTGCCCACCATCTACATGCCACTCATAGACGATATTGCCCAACAAGTCGCCGTAGGTCAGCACCGGGGTGATTCCCAGGATGCGTCGCGATACCGCATCGACCAACAAGTCGACGTCTAATGACTGTGGTACACGCAGCGTTAGCCATTGATTGGGCACCCACTTCAGTTCTAGCACCTCGTCGGCCCAATAGCCCTCAGCGGCAAAGGGCGACTGCGGATGGGTGCAGCGCCAATAGAGGCCAGCGATACGGGCCTGCCAGAAGGTGCCATTCAAGCGCTCTGTAATGAGGAAGACATTGGCTTCTGGGGTGGAATAAAACCAGGTGGCGGCGTTGGTGCTCATAGCGTTGTTGCGGCTCCGTTGATTTGACAGCGGATTAGACTTGGTCTTTTAGTGGGTGTGAGAAATCCCTCACAGGCCCATCTTACCGCAAACAAAGTCGAAGCGCACCTCTGAAAGGCCTTGTCGCGAAGGTCCCCCGCTAACACCCTGATGCCCGACGATTTGGCTCTGAGACGGCCTCCAATCGCAAGCACACAGTTGACAATAGCATGTAGAATTGAGTAGCGACCTTATCTAAATCCAAGGCCACACCGTGCGATACTCACCGCGTGACTGGCGACTTCTGACCCTAATCGTGATCGGCTTCACCCTGACAGCCATCGTCTTGATGGCCTTTTTGGATTGGCTTGGGATGGCCCTTGCTATGGGCTTGCTATTGAGCCTGATCGTGTTTGTCCAGTTCAGTCTGTTTCGGCGGCTCTACGATCGGATGGAAGAAGACTATCGCCAGACTGAAGCGCTGTTCTCACTTTTCGCCCTGCTCGATCTCCAAGCGCCTTTTCCAGCGCTGCGGCGCTGGTCCATCGCGCCAGATTTTGGCAACGTCCTGCTCATGCTGATCCGCGAGCAGCGCCCCAAGCTGATCGTCGAATTGGGTACCGGTAGTTCAACCCTCATCAGCGCCTACACCCTCAAAGCCTTAGGAGAGGGACGGGTCGTCTCGGTTGAGCATCAAGCGGCTTTTGCCGACCTGTCGCGCCAACAGCTTGAACGGCACAAGCTGAGCGACTGGAGCGAGGTGATCCATGCGCCGCTTGAGTCACTATCGGTCAATACCGAAAGCTGGGACTGGTACCAGGTGGCTGCCTTTGCGGACCTCGGCCCCATCGATCTGTTGGTGGTTGACGGCCCACCCCAATTCGGCAACTCACGCCGCCAGGCCCGTTATCCGGCGCTGCCAGTGTTGATCGATCAGCTCGCGCCGGATGGAACTATCCTGGTTGACGATGCCAATCGGGCAGACGAAGGCCAGATGGTCGAGCGTTGGCTGCGCGAATTTCCCGACTTCGCTGTACAGCGCCTTGATACGGAAAAAGGCACCATCATCCTACGGCGCAAGCTATAGGCTGGTGGGCATCATGAAGCTGACGTCTTCCCGCATGCGCTGCTCTGCATAGGGCAGCATCTCCTTTAAGGGCACCAACTGCGCCCGCGCCATACCGATCTGCGCCATGCGCGTCACACCCAGCAACTCCGTCCAGATCTGGTTGAAGCCGTCGCTAGGGCCGGGCATGTTGGGCAGTTCCTCAATGTCATCCGGCGTGATCGCCCAACGCACATAAGTTTTACGCCCTGCCCGCTGCGCAGCCAGATGCAAGGCCACATTATCCCGATGATCCAAGCCAATCAACAGCACGGCACCGTTCTTTTGTTCCAACCAGGCAATCGGCCCCAGCGGATTGCTGCGCGTTTGGGAGGCCAATACCTCGCGAGCGCGCGGCCCTTGAGCGACAAAAGATAAGATCGGATGGGTGCTGCGCAGGGTCTCGGCATCCTTGCGCAAAGTCTCAGCGACCGATCCGCAATCTGGGTGCACAGGCATATCCGAGCGAAAGATCTGCGCTTTGGCGTTGCGTTCATCGCCTGTGCCGTATTCAATATCGTTATCTGGCGGGCCTACCTGTGGGATGACCTGCGTCTGGTAGGTGAAGGCGGGCATCACCACCGTATCGGCTGCAGCTAGCAGCGCCGCAACCACGGCGGCCTGCTCACCCCGTACAGGCCCGATCGACCGATAGCGCACATGCGCAATGATCGGCACGTCTTTGGTCAGGCCCATCTGATCCTCAAGAATCAGTTCGATGTCTTTGGCGTCCAATGCCTGATCGGCCATGAGCGTCTCCCTCGTTGATGACTAGCGGCCTTTGAATTCCGGGCTGCGTTTCTCCAGAAATGCAGCCATCCCCTCGGTTTGATCTTCTGAGCTGAACAAGAAGTACAATCCGCGCCGTTCAAAAAGCAGGCCTTCCGTCAGAGCGGTTTCATAGGCTTGATTGATCGCTTCTTTTGCAAAGCGAACGGCTAACGGCGGCCGGGACGCAATCTGGGCAGCCAGAGCGAGGGCTTCGTCCAAGTAGGTGTCGGTAGGATAGACCGCATTGACCAGCCCAAGGGCGAGCGCTTCTTCTGCACTCAGCCGCCGATCATTCAAGATCACTTCCATCGCCAGGCCTTTACCCACTTCGCGCACCAGCCGTTGGGTTCCGCCCGCCCCCGGAATGATCCCCAAGCTAACCTCCGGCAGGCCAAAGACGGCCGTCTCACTCGCGATGATCATGTCACACATCAAAGCGACTTCGAAGCCGCCGCCGAGTGCATAACCGGATACCGCGGCAATCAAAGGCTTCTTGACCTGGTAAATGCCATCCCAGGTGCCAATCAAATCGGCTTTGAGCATGTCAACCGCCGACATGTCGGCCATCTCACGAATGTCGGCCCCGGCGGCAAAAGCTTTCTCGCTGCCGGTGAGCACAACTGCACGAATAGCTTCATCGGCATCAAAGGCCTGAAGCGCGCTAACCAGTTCTGCAACAAGCTGTGGATTGAGGGCATTCAGGGCCTTCGGACGGTTTAGGCGCAGCAAGCCAACCTGCTCATGCGTCTCTACCAGGATCGTTTCGTAGTCCACGGGATACTCCTTCATGTGAGGTGTTTCTCTCATCATAGCAAGTCCCTTTGCGATCAGCTATTAAACCTCTGCTGACCTCCTCAGGTATTGAAGATAGCACCCCCGTGACCGTAGGCCGGTCAACCGGGTGACGTCATCATTCAGGTGCTATAGTCTTATTGCGCAAGACTTAGTTAGAGGTAAACAGGACTTATGGGGATTCAACTGGATTGGGATGTCGAGTCCGAAAGCGGCTGGGATCGCGTTGACGAAGACGCCGAAATTGTCGCCGCCCGCAATCGACGCAATAAACGGATTCGCAATAGCTTGATGGCATTGGCCGCCATCCTTTTGATGGTTGGCGGCGGGATCGGATTCCGCGCTTACAGTGTCAATCAAGACTTACGCGCCCAGCTTGAGGCCACCGTCGCGGCAGAGACTGTCGCCCTACGGATCGGTGATCGCAACGCTTTCCTACAGATTCAATCTGATCTGGGCGCCTGGGAATCCGTTCAAGAGAACACCTTCGATGGCTATCAGGACCTCAGCGGACGCATTGAAACACCCGGTGAGATCATCGAGCTAGACATGCAGAACGATCAGGCGATGGTGCACATTCGTGAGTATCTCGACGGTGAACCCTATGTCGTCACCTGGTTCTACCGGCATGAGCCGGGCGGCTGGCGGCACACGCCTCCGCTAGAAGAATTCATCGGAGAGCGCATTACCGAAGAGCGAGGCCTCCTGACCATCAGCTATTACGAGCGCGATGCTGCTTTCGCAGATGCAGTCAGCGCCCGCATGACTGCCTGGTGGGATAGCGCCTGCCGTTTAACCTCCTGCGCGGAGCGCCCAGCATCACCTGAGATTGAGATTATCGTCCACCGCATGAACCCTGCCCTGGCGGCCACCTCCTCCGAACTGCCAGTTGACGACGCGCGCGCCTTTGTCGTCGAGTCCCCGTTGATGCACCGCATCCCAGAAGGCGAGAGCATTCATCCTGAAGCCTTCGACTTCTTGGCAGCGGATGTTGCCTTCCGTTGGGCGCACTTCCTGCTGCCCATCCAAGAGATTAGCAGTTTGCAATCCCCACTCGATACGATTAACCGCGATTGGTCTCGGCATGAGGTTGCAGTCTGGCTGAATCACAGCTTCAACGAACGCACTGTACCCTCAGCCCTCTTCGACGAGCTGGCTCAAATCTACGGCCCAGCGTTGGTCAGTGAGTACATCAAACTGACGGAAGAAGGCATCCCGCCGGTTGAGGCGCTAGAACGCATGACGGGGCAACCCGTAAATGAGCTTCCCATCGATTGGCGCGAGTATTTCAGCCGCTATCTTGAAGCCGAAATAACGGCGTATCAGGAACTGGGCGATAACTTCTTGTATCGTGACAGCCAGCGCCCACCCGTCGATTTGGAGTTCAACGATCCGGTGGACAGCTATTCGCTGGTTGACCGCAGCGCGATCGACGTCCGCCGCGTGGAATTTGTGGCAGGCATCGCCTGGGTTGAGGTCGTCTACCAACCGGATGAGGACCGGGCCGACCGGCTTGAGTTCTTCCTGCGCGATGAAGACGCGATGCTGACGGCCCGCGAACCCTTCCGGGTCGTATCGGGCTATTGGGTCCACACCTGGCCGGATGAGCAGACCGATTGGGGTGATCTGACAGAATCCGTGTCGTCCAGCGGGCAGGTCAGCATCCAGCATCGCGCACTTGATGAGGCTGCTGCTGCCGAGCTGCTGCCACGTCTTGAGCAAGCCCGCAACGAGATCGCCACCAACTTTGGTTTAGGAGAAGCTGTGCCAGCGCTACAGGTCTTCATCTTGCCATTGACCCCGACCGACCTGAATCGGCAGGCTACTGAGCTTGAAATCTCATATAGCGTTTCCTCGTCTTACGGCATGATCGTGTTTACTGATGAGAGACACAGTGCGGAGTCGACCCAGGCACTGTCTCAATTGATCAACGCGATGGGAGACCTCGCCTTCGGCTCACCCAGACCGACCCTTTTGGCCAATGCCATCATCTTGTGGCAGCAAATGGCGTTTGCGGTATTTGACGAAACCTATATCAGCACCCTCTTTGTTCAAAATGGTCAGATCGACTCCGCCGAACCTGTCCTGCCGGAGATAGATAGCCTGTGGGACCTGACAGACATCACTGCGAACGGCTACGATCAATTGGCCGCTTACCTGCTGGTCGACCTGATCGCCGAGCGCTATGGTAACGAGGCCGTCGGCCAGCTATCATCCAATCTGGCTGGTGCCAGCAGCCTGGATGAGTGGCTCAGTTTGAGTGTGGGAATCAACAGCGACGAGCTTGAAGCAGACTGGCAAACAGCTTTTAACGATCTAGCGGAACAAGCGCTCGAGACCCTTGATCAATAAGCGCCTATGGGTATTCAACTTGACTGGGATGTAGAGTCTGAACGAGGTTGGGACCACGTTGACGAGCATCCCGCCGACATAGAACAACGCCGTCGAACAGCACGCCAACTGCGCCTCATCGCGCTGGGTGTGCTGCTGTTTGGGTTGGGAGGTGGCGGGGCCGCACTTCGCCTCCAGCAGGTCAATCAACAGCTTCAAAC
>JAADYZ010000067.1 GCA_010092775.1 Chloroflexota bacterium | reverse complement strand
GCATTGATGTAGCAGGCTTTGTGATCGGCTGGCAGGCGGTTGTATTGGCTGTGAGCCAGGAGAACAGCTTCCTGGAATGCCTCAGTCTTGACGAGCTGGTGACGCTGTTTGGCGCCGATGCAGGGATCGCCACCTGGCGTGCCTTTGGCACCAGCGACTCGCAAGGGGCACTCGCCTTTTTCGTCTCGAGTGCCCCCGATGGCGGCTACGAGTACTTCAATGAAGTTGTGTCGGGTGGGGAAGGGACATCGTTCATCACGCAGTTCCTCGATGACAGAACGGCGATTGTCAACGCCTTAGTCGATAATCCGGGTGCTGTTGGGCTGCTGACAGCAGTGGACTACGCCGCGAACAGCGATCAACTGCGTACGCTGGCCATCGCCGGTAACTCAGGTACATGCGTGCAACCGACCCGCTCAACGATTGAAGACGGCAGTTACGAACCGCTGTCTCGACCGCTCTATCTCTATTTCGATGTGGATGGTCCGGCCAACACCCCCCTGATCGATGCCTTCCTGAGCTACATGCTGGGCACAGAGGGCTTATCGCTGTTCACCGAGGCGGTCGGGTATGTCTCCCTGACCGACGATGACATCGAGGCCCTCCGCACCCGCTACGACGCCCCCTAGACTCAGGCTCCGTTCGCCATCTCTTCTGGTAAATAGTGGTAGAAGTGGATGGCTGTCTTCAAGTTGGTGAAGAACCAATCAAGCTCATAGTACTCGTTGGGCGCGTGCGCCTGTGCGCCTACCGCAAAGCCTAAGGTCGCGATGGGCATGCCTAAGGCCCGTTGGAACACACTCATGATCGGCACCGAACCACCCTGCCGATACATGGTGGCTCGCTGGCCCCAGGTCGCCTCGAAGGCCTTATGAATAGCCTGAACCGGTGGCTCATCGCGCATCAACTGCACTGCCCATGAGCCTTGCTCGAAGACGACCGCTGTCTTGATGCCGTTGGTCTCGAAGCCTCTGATGTAATCGACAAACAATTGCTGAAGCTTCTCGGGGTCTTGGTCGGGCACCGTGCGGAAGGTGATCTTGAATGCAGCCTGCCGCGGGATGATCGTCTTGCCGCCATGCCCCTGATAGCCGCCCCACATCCCATTGACCTCAGCGGTCGGCAGGGCGGTGGCCCGGATGTAGGCTACTGGCTCAGTCTCCTCGCCCCAGGTGGTATCGCTGACATCATAGCGCTCCTCAACCATGGCGCGGAAAGCGTCATTGCTGGCGATCATCACCTGCCGTTCAGCTTCATCAGGCAGCTTGACATCATCAAACCAGCCGGGAATGGCCACACTGCCGTCCGCATGGTGCAGCCCGGCAATCATCTTGCCTGCCACGTGCAGCGGATTGATCACCATGCCGCCGCCCACACCGCTGTGAATATCATAATCGATTGGGCCGGTGATCGTGACGTTCGCGCCGATAATCCCGCGTGCCGTGTAGAACATGCGTGGCTCACCCGGTGCCGATCCGGCATCGCAGATCAGCATGAAGTCGGCAGCCAGCAGCTCTTTGTGTTCCATGATGAAAGGCTCCACGCTGGGCGAGCCGGACTCCTCTTCGCCTTCAAACAGAATCTTGATGTTGACCGGCAGCATCCCATCGGACGTCGCCATGATCGACTCGAAGGCCTTGAGATTGATATACACACCGCACTTGTCGTCAATCACACCGCGCGCGAACAGCTTCCCATCGCGGATGGTGGGTTCGAAGGGCGGCGTATCCCACAGCTCCAGTGGATCAACCGGCTGAACGTCGTAGTGGGCGTAGACCAGCACAGTCGGCTTGTCATCGCCTGCCTTGAGCCACTCCGCATACACAATCGGATGGCCCTCGGTCGGCATGGCGGCGGCCTTTTCGAAGCCGAGTTTATCCAGTTCTGTCACGATCCACCCGGCGCAGCGCTCCAGGTCTTCTTTATAGGCCGGGTCGGTGCTCACTGAGGGGATGCGCAGCAGTTCCATGAAGCCGTCCATGTGGGCGTCTTGACGGCTCTCGGCATAGCTGACAGCTTGTTGAATGGCGTCTTCGGTCATCGTGGGGTTACCTCCATAGTTGGGTTTTCGGGTATGGGGAATTCTAGCAGATTTGCCAAGAGATTTGTGGCCTTGCCTCGCTAGATGTACCATTGACTCATGCCAAATCTGCAATCTCTTCAATTTGATATGCGTGGCTGGCGCGTTTCCAAAGCGGATGCCCACCGGGTCGTCTGGCGGCGCGACAGCAGCCAGGATGCCGTCAGCCTGACCTACTTCGATCAACCGCCCCGCCTTCCCGTTGATCTCGGTGACGTGGATGGCGTGCGGCGCTACTATCGCCAAGGCGCAACCCAGCAGGGCGGCGGGGTGATCGAGATTGACGTTCTGCTGCGCCTTGATCTGGAACTGGTCCGAACTCTGTTTAAGTTCCCTCAGCCACCTGCCACGACGGTCTATCTTGGCTCGATCAACATCCCCTTTGCCGACTTTCACTATGTGATCAAGGTGCAAACCAAGCAGATCGGCTTGAGTACCGACCGAGATGAGATCGTGCGCCAGGAACTTCTGGAGGCGGGAGAGATCAGCCAGGACCCGGCCACCGGCCAATTGACCGGCTGGTTTGTTGATCCCTATGATCCGCTGATCCTGGCGCAGGTGCTGCGTTCACGGGCTGATGATGCCCAATATGATCCGCGCTTTCCCGACCACGCCCTAACACGAGCGCGTAGCAGCCTCAAGGCCATCACTGACAGCCTGAACTTGGACGAGGAGTTGGCCAACGCAGACGCGTTTTCACCCCAGGCAGCGGATCAGCGCGGTGATGGCAACGGCCAGCATCACACCGATCCGGACAGCCTCTAGGCGATAAACAAGACGAATAGCCAGATTTAACCCAAATGTAATTTACGAAGACAAGCTCTGTCGCTTATAATGTGAACATACAACCGGGGTTGAACGAATCCGTTCAACCCTTGCGCGTATCTACGGGAAACGAGTATACAAGAGGGAATGTTGAGGGGGAAAAATCAAGGGGTTTATGTCAAAAAGTACCGATTTTGATGATCTTTTCTCCGTTGCTGAGCATGAACTGTGGGAGTCACGCTCAGAGACAATCGCACGCTTCATGAAAGACTTCATCGATGAGCATTACAAGGAACACGATTTCTTTGATCTCTTTGATTTTGAGTCCATGATGGCGATTATGCTTCCATTCGCTAGCACCTTCCTGGAGTGGTTCCAGCGGCAGGAATTCGAGGATGGCGGTCTGCCAGACCCAGAGCAGCCCCTGTCGCGTTTGGGTCACTTCTTCGTCATGGGGATTATGTGGGAACGCTACCACAAATCGGAGGAATTCCAGGCCTACCTCCAGAAGCAGGGCATTAGCCTGGAGCAGTTCAACGAGCACCTGCGGCGCGGTCAAGGCACCGACTTGGCCTAGAGCCGCCCTCAATGAAAAAACGATCAGGCGAGATGCTTGTTTGCATCTCGCCTGTTGTTTTGCAAATCTACGCGCCGAT
>JAADYZ010000463.1 GCA_010092775.1 Chloroflexota bacterium | reverse complement strand
GCAGCGGGATTGAGCGCAAGCTGGCCGAGTTTGAAGCTGAGCACGACGACTACCGTTCGATTCTGCTCAAGGCGCTGGCCGATCGTCTGGCGGAGTCCTTCGCCGAGCGGATGCATCAGCGAGTGCGCCGCGATTTTTGGGGCTATACACCAGATGAAGCCCTGGACAACGCTGCCTTGATCGCCGAGCAGTATCGGGGCATCCGGCCTGCGCCGGGCTATCCAGCCTGCCCCGATCACAGCGAGAAGGGCGTGCTCTTTGATGCCTTGGATGTGCCGGGCCGGATCGGCATCACACTGACCGAATCCTTCGCCATGCTGCCTGCTGCCTCCGTCAGCGGTTTCTACATTGCTCATCCGGAGGCGGCCTATTTCGGCATTGGCCGCATCGACAAGGATCAGGTCGCTGACTACGCCGCCCGCAAAGGCCTGACGCTTGAAGAGGCCGAGCGCTGGCTCGCCCCAAACCTGGGCTATTGAACCGGCGGATCCATCCCCCGGCTGCCGACGAGAAGCCCCCATACGGAGGCTATCGTCCTGCGCCAGCCACAACGTTTCGCTCAAAAGACAGCCGACCCCTGCGGTCGGCTTACTTCAAGGTCGCTGGCGGCTCATTGTAACTGTAGGGCACCAGGAAGAAGCCGTGCATCTTCTTGTAGAGTTCCCCCTTGCGATATTGCGCGGCAGCGTAGCCATCGCGGGAGTTGTCCTCATCATCGGGGTCAAGGTCAACCGGGCGCAGTTCGATGTGAATATCGTCTTTCTCCGCGTAGTTCGGATCATAGACATGCACCCGGATGATGCCGTCTTCTAGTTCTGAATAGCCGTGTGCCAGGACTTGATGGCAGTCCCAGACCTTGAGCGTCTCGCGGATGTCGCGATAGATCAAGCCAAGTGTGGTTAGCTCACCCTTGTCTAGGTTGTCCTTCAATTCGTTGATCGACTTGACGGTACGCTTCATCGCTTTGGCATCACTGAGGGCCATCCAGGTGATGTAGCGTGTCACCTGGCTGAACAGTGGCCCCCATGAATCTTTCTGCCGGTCGCTGATGTACTGATACAGGGGATGGTCGCGATTGGGCACGTCATCCAGCGAAGGCATCTCGCGCCCGGCTTTGAAGAAGTCAGTGGCGGTGAAGCACATCCCACCACACAGGCCATAGACCGAATCGTTGGGATCGATATTCAGGGCGTTGGTCAACTGCTCGGGCAGAGGTACACCGGGGAAGCGGTTCGGAAAGCGATAGCCGCGCTTAGACGGACGGAAATCGCTGACATTTTTCTGACGACGAATCTCAGCCATGAGAGGCATTCTCCTGATTTGGGGGTTGGTTGGGTCAATCAGCTTGCACAGATGTTATTATAGCAATGCGAGCCAGTCCCATCCCTCCAAGCGAAAAGAGTCCTGATGTCTCAAGAGATCACCTGGCAAACCTATGATCTGATCTACCGTGAGAAGGACTATCACGGCGAGGTGCAGGCCCTTTTGGATGTCATCCAACGTGAAGGGAAGGCACCGGCCCTTAGCCTGCTCGATGTGGCCTGTGGCACCGGCAGCCATCTGGTCTTCTTGCGCGATCACTTCGATTGCACCGGCACGGACCTCCAGCCGACTATGCTGGAAGCCGCTCGCCACAAGCTGCCAGGCCTCCCGTTTCATCAGGCGGATATGCGTGACTTTGATCTTGGCCAGACCTTCGACGTGGTGACCTGCCTCTTTAGCGCGATTGGCTACATGCTCACCATCGAGGACCTCAATCGAGCGATCGCGTCGATGGCCCGCCACCTTGCGCCGGGTGGGCTGCTGCTGATCGAACCCTGGTTTGGTCCGGCTGTCTTGGAAGAGGGCAAACCGCACGCTCGCTTCATCCACACACCGGAGATCAAGATCGCCCGCATGAACGTCAACGTGATTGAAGGGCACATCTATCGCACCGATTTCAACTACCTCATCGCCACCGCCGAAGGCGTCCGCCACGTGGTCGAGCCTTTGCTACTGGGTATGTATGACGATGCCACCCATCAAGCCGCCTTCGAGGCTGCCGGCCTGACCGCCCGCATCGAGCGGCCAGGCATCGATAATCGTGGTTTGTGGATAGCCAACAGACCGACTTAACCTTCTTTGGTCTGACGCTGTTCCAAGGCCCACTGCATCGCCCAGATGGCCAGCGGACGCATATAGCCCAGCGAGCGGTACTCGCCGGTGAAAATCCAGGCTTCCGGCGTTTGATACCATAAGCCCAGTTCGCCATACGTCATATCGACCACGCCCTTGGCTGTCTCCCAGGCGGCGTCATCCATCCCAGCGTGCAGCATCCCCGCAGCGAGTCCGTAGGTCACGCCCGGCCAGACCTCCTGCGGCTGCATCTCGCGGACATCGACCTTGCCATTGGGCAGCATCCCGTTCACCGCGCCCATCTCGCCTTGCTCGAACAAGCCAACGTTGAACTCCTGAATGTGCTCGTAGACGCTCCTGGCATTTTCCTCTGGTACGCCAGATTCGATCCCGCAGGCCTGAGCGTACCAGTGGCCAGCGATCTGGTCGGCCATGATGGTGGTGCTGGTCTTCTTGCCGGAGGCATCATAATCGTAGTAGTCGCCGTTCCATAGCGCCTGGTCGTAGGCCGCAGCAGCCCGCTCGAACTGCTCACGATAAGCAGTGGCCTGCTCTTCGTCGCCCAGTTCTTCGGCCATCTTGCTCATCGCGCTCAGGCTGGCGAGCCACAAGCCACCGGTATAGGCGCTGGGTCCGTAGACGGTCCAGGTGTCATAGGTCTGATCCGCGCCATCGTTCTCGATCAAGCCGTCGTCGTCGCTGTCGAAAGGCCGCAGATAGTCAATCGCCTTTTGTGCCACCGGCCACAGCTCTTCCAAGAAGTCGCGCCGCCCGGTGACGACAAAATCACGGTAAACCTGCAATACGAACTTGCAGTTCAGGTCCTTCCAGACGCCTGTATCGCGGAAGACATAGGCATTGATCAACTCCCAGGGATTTTCCGTCGGAGCGCCCAGGTCATGCGGGATGGCCCCGCGCCGCTTGCGGGGGGCCTGCTGGTTGGAGAGCAGCATCAGCCGCTCGTCATCATCTTCCCAATCGATGGTGGCCGCCACATCGCGCTGCAAACTCAGCTCGATCTCCGGCCAGAGCATCGCCAATGCAAATGAGGCGTAGAAATGCACATCGTAGGTGTTATAGAGGCGATACTCATGCCCTTCCAAATAAGCGAAATGCCCAAAGTCTTCTTCGGCGGGCGGCTCCTCGCCTTCGCGACCATCGGTCCAAACCGTGCCGCCATCCACGATGTAGTAGAGCTCATTGAAAAGCGCGGCCTTATACCAGTCTGGCAGGTCCGGGTTCTCCAAAATCGGCACTTGCCAGGCCTCAATCTGTGTTTCCCAATCGGCGTAGTTAAGAATCGCGTCCTTCACGATGTCTTGGGCGGCCTTGCCCTCCCGCCCGTAGAAGCGCGTATACCGGCGATACCAGGCATCGCCGGAAGCAAAGCGGGCTAAGGGCATATCCCAGGCCAAGCCAAACACGATCTCGCGTGACTCGCCGGGGGGGACGGTCACGGTTGCGCAGACCGCCGCGCCGATTGACATGCCTTCCGCTGCTGGTCGCTGATCATCTTTATCTGGCAGTGTGCCACGCTGACGGAAGTCATTCCACACATCCATGCCACTGCTGCTGGTCACAAAGCGCGACCGGTAGCTGGCTGAGACGCCCTCGCTCTCTTGCACGGCCAGCGCGTAGCTCAGTTGATCCTCGTAGTGGGCTCGCTGGTCAAGGCTTTGGCCCTCTTCTAATGGTTTGGGCTGTCGCAAGATGTGATGCAGTTCTACTCCAACCAGGTCACCACCTTCCTGCGCAACTCGAAACGCAGCGTTGTGATGCCCACCGGCTCGATCATTATCGAGGTCGCCTGCACCATTCTGGAAGGTGAACATCACCGAGACTTCGGCCTCATCTTCTCCTGTGTTTTCCAGAGTCCAGACGAAGCTGACGGCAGGGGTGGCACTCTCTCTGTAGTTGTGCGGAATGACCGGCGAAATCTGGCGGCAGGTCAGCGTCATTTTCGGATCAGGATCGTGATAGGTGCTCCAGGCGCGGGGGAACAGCCCGAAGTAGGTGGCGCGGTCCGCCCGCAAGCCCCAGTTCCAGCCGGTCAGGGAGCCGCTCTCTGGCTCACCTGGATTCATGACACGCACGCGAGCCTTGCCATCCGGTCGCTTGACCCGCACCGAGAACTGATTGGCGCGCGTGGTGTTGTGACGCACCATCCCGGCCTGCATGTTCCAGCGCGCGAAGTCGCCTTGCCACCCCCGTGTGATCGACCCACCGCCGATGCCGCCTGCGGGGACACCCATGATCGGGCCAGGGTTGACGCCCTGTGTCAGGTCAATCGCAGGGATGCGCCCGGCTTTACGCTCCTGGCGCGTGTAGCGGCGCAGCCGCATGATCAAGGGGAGGAGGTTGATGAACTCCTCTAGATTGACCCCTTTAGGGGTGGCCGGGTTTGCCGGTACGTCGTCTAGGCGTCGTTTGAAAGCAACGTTGGGAAGCTGAGGCATCTATCCCTCCAGAGTGGTGGTGGTGATCGTGGAAAGCACTGGAATGATAGCGAAATGCGTGCCTTTCGGCACCTAATCCGCTACGTCGAGCCACAGTCCTTCGTTAACGAAATAATGGCTGAATCCCAGCGCCTTGGCGATACCGACTGAGCCGAGGTTCTCTGTGTTGGAACGGTAGATCATGATACCCAGTCCGGCACTGAGGACGTGCTGGCACAGCGCTGAGACGACGGCCTTGCCCAGGCCGCGCCCGCGAAAATCGGGGTGGGTGATGACCCCTGGATCGATGAAGCCGCGCCAGCGATAGATGCTGGCTGCTGCCACCAACTGCGATTCGTGGAAGACCCCCACCACGTGATCATGCGCCACCTGCACGTCCGCCTCGTCCGCTTCATCTTCAGGATTGGCCGCATGCAGCTCGTCCATCAAGCCCTTGTCGGAAGGGGTCAGCTTGCGCAAACTGAAGTTTGCTGCGGGCGGGCAGGGCTGGAAATCCGCCGGGTAGAGGTAGTAGAGATGGCCGATGTCCAGAGTCGCGTGGATGGGCGGCGTGAGTTTTTCCCAGGCATGACGTACCTCGCCCCCGCTTAGCGCACGTCCCGGCTGCGCTAGAGCTTTGACGCGCTCCATCAGCGGTTGAGCCGTCTCGACGTAGACGTGCTGGTCGATTTGCCAGAACTGGACGTGGTCGTCGTAGTTGGCCCTGACGCGGAAACTGGTCCCAGGCCGCTGATGCTGGCTCACCTCCACATCGTAGTAATTGGCCCACAGAGCATGAACACGGGCGTCAAAATCAGCCCGCGTGCCATCAGGCATCGCCGTAATCCTCGTATTCGGCAACCACCTCCGGCTGGCCGGTGGGTTGACCCAGCAGCTTGGCCAGGGTCGCGGTCACGTCGATGACACCCAGTGCCGCCATAATGCTAGCAACGCTTAGCGTGTGGAATTCCTGTGCGGCCTCTTCCGGCGAGGTCTCCATGTCTTGTTGGAGCCACCAACCCAGGTGCATGAGCAAAGCCCCAGCGATATGGTTGGCCACCACCTCCAGCGAGACCTTCGGCTCGAAAGAGGAAAAAGTCGGTTCTAGGTGGCGTCCCACGACCGCCGCCAGATAATCCCGCATCCGGATGAGTACGGGGGCAGCGGCCTGCCCGGCCAGCAGCACGCGATACAGGTCCGCGTGTTCGGCGGCATGCTGAAAAGCGATCAAGGTGGGCGGCGTGCCAGCCAGCAAGTCCAATGCTCGGCTAGCTCCAAGCGCCTCCACTAGATCGTCGTAGATCTCTTCCAGGCTGCTCATCAGCAGGTCTTCTTTGTCGCGGTAATGCAGATAGAAGGTCGCCCGGCCCAGGTTGGCCCGCTCCGTGATGTCCTGGATGCGAATGCTGTCATAGCCCTGCATCAGGATCAAGTCCATCAAGGCGTCACGCAGCAGGCTGCGGGTGCGTTCAATGCGGCGATCTTGTTTCATGGAGTGCTAGTCCCTTTCGCTTCAGCGGAGACGATGTATCGAGCACGCGGTAGATAATAGACGGTGGCGGGTTCATCCATCGTAAAGCTGTGATATTGCACCGGGCTGACCGGAAAACGCTGATCGCCCAGGCCAATGATGGAGCTGCGCCCGCCCAAACGAATCTGGACCGGCACCTCGAAGACGGTTCCGGTTAGCTCGTCGACTTGGCCAGCCGCCAGATCACGCAGCAGGTTGATGCTGCGGCGAAAATTCATGCTGTAGGACACCGCAAAGATGATGCTGGCCAGCAGCAGCAGAATACCGATGTCGTTGGTCCCTGCGATGAGGATGAGGAGGATGCTCCACACGAAGGGCATCACCAGCGACCCGCCCAACCAGCCCATCGCCTGATAACGTGCCCGTGCGACTTGCGCAGGGGTGAGGTCGCCGCGTGCGTTGGCCCTCAGGTCCGCTTCGTCGAAACCGAATGCTTCACCAAATGGGCGCTTGTTGCGCACAAGGTCTGTCATGATGGGGCGCACCATGAGCATATGTACCGTCCTAATCGATCTAAAATTTGACGCCTGTCTAGTTTACCGAGAAAACACCGATTTTGGTACTCCTTTCGGCCGCACCTTGGGCAAGAGCAGGCAGAGCCACGATCGGCCATGTGCTAAAATGACCACCAGCTTCTAACCCCTTCATAATCGATAGGATCCGATCGTGCCCGATCCCATCTCTGAGGTACAGGCCAAGTACAACGATCAAAGTGCAGTGGCCCGCTTCGCCAATCGCCGGTTCTTTCAGACCATCCAGTCGATCACAGGTGATCTGAGCGCTGCCAGTATTCTGGACGTCGGCTGCGGAGAAGGCGTCCCGCTCCAGATGACTGGGATTGAACGAGGTAGTCGCATCGTCGGGCTGGATTTGGATGCGCCTAGTGTCTTGACGGCCCAAGCGCGCCTGCCTCAGGCGCACTTTTTGCGCGCTAACGCCGAGGTCCTTCCCTTTGCCAGTGCGTCTTTCGATCTGGTGTTGTGCCTGGAGACCCTGGAGCACGTCAACCATCCAGCACGAGCGATCACGGAGTTGGCCCGCGTCAGTCGCCGTTACGCCTTGATCAGCACGCCCAATGAACCCTGGTGGCGCATCGGCAATATGGCGCGCGGTAAGTACTGGGCCGACTGGGGCAATACCCCCGGCCACATCAATCACTGGTCATCGGGTGCCTTGCGTCGATTGGTCGATACCCAGTTCGAGATCATCGAATTGCGACGTGTCGTGCTCTGGACTTTCATTCTTGCAGAGCGTCGCCAGTCGTCTGGCTGAGCGGCGGGGGCTTGGGCGTTCATTGCGATGTGCGATAGACCCCAAACAGGAAGTCGCCCTGCGGACTGTAGTGCTCGGTGTAGGCCCCATCAGGAAAGCGCTCGTCGAGAACGAGTAAGTCTTCCAGGCGTGGCTCTGCAACGATGAACCACAGCTCCCACTCCTGCCGATCTAGGGCACCGGGGAAGGGCACATTGGGGTCGGTGGGGAGGCTCTCAAGTAGGTCAACGTCGCGGATATCGGGCAGGAAGTAGTTGATGACTGTCGAGTTATCCAGCGCGATGGCTGGCCAGGTCATATAGACAATCAAGGGG
>JAADYZ010000462.1 GCA_010092775.1 Chloroflexota bacterium | reverse complement strand
TTCTACAACCCCGGTGGCCCCGGCCCGGAGCCCTTTGAAGGCGTGCGCTACACAGCGCCCGGCCCGCCCGATCTGGAGCCTGTGATCATCGCGTTGGATGACCCGATGCGGGTTGATCGCGACGCACCGTAGTGCATTCTGTTGAAGCGTTTGAGTAGCAATCGGATCAAATCAACGAACTCGTTAGACAAGCAGGGGCTGGTCATCCAGCGTTAGGGAGAATTGGAAATGAGAACTAGAAATAAGACGTTGCTCATTGTTGTCGGGGCATTGCTCGTGGCCCTGATCCTGGCAGGCTGTAACGCGCAGCCTGCCACGCTTGAGATCGGTGGAGTCGAAGTGCCGTCAATGGACCGCGGGGCGCGCTGGCTCGCCACAGGCATCGAAGAACTGGATGCCATCAGCGGCTTGAGTGACGCTCAGCAAGACAGCATTCGGTCGCACCTCGTCACACTGATTGAGGACCCAGACTTACGCCATGATGAGTCATATCACGATCAGTTCATGGCTCAGCTTGAGGCGGAGGGCTACCCGCCGGATGCTCTTGAAGTTGTGGAGCGGGCTTACGTTCGCGTGTCTGATCCGCTCATCTACCATGAAGGCTACTGGGTGGCCGAGATCGACAGTCCCAATGCACCTGCCACGGTTGAGTCTGTCAGTGATGTACACGTTGATGCCTATACGGGGCGGATAACTGTCTATGCCCAGCTGAGGATACGAGGCAACATCATCGCGCCAATGCAGGTTGGCCCCGGCGAATCCGGCGAGCATATCAGTGGTGAGACTGTCGGGTTCCACCCGAATGCCGTCTACCTGAATGGACGCGGGCAGGAACTGGACGAAGCCGACGGGAATGGTAGTTGGTGGGTCAAGCACTCGTGGATCATCGATGGCGAAGGCTACAACAACTGGGAAGCGGGTGCGATTGATTACTCCACTGGTGGTTACTACGTGACTGGTACAATGCTCGATGAGCTGACCATGCAGATGACCACTGTCTTTACAGAAGAGGACTTGATACTCCTCGACTTTCCTGCTGAACTGGCGGACATCGAAGATGAGTTCTACGGCAATCTCAGGACTCCGATTCTCGATACCGATCCCGTCACCTACGAGGTTGTGCGCTTCGAGCCCGCCAACCTTAACCCTGAGGCCGGACCTGTGGACTTGACCTCAACGGAAGGGTTCAGGTTGATCAGTGAGTGCCGGACAGAAGCCAGCCCATTCGATGGGTTGGCACGCAACTGCCCCGAGTTGATCGACTGAGCCAGGCAGGTGGGAGGTTAGTAGCACCTCCTTCAATGGAGGGGATAGGCTGTTCGATGATGCTGATCCAGCAGGTTTGGTAAGGATACGCGCCAATCGGGCAGGTCAAGCGTCAACATCTTTTTGATCACTATAATCTATGTGTAGGACTAGACCCTAGTCACAAAGGAGACACAATATGACAACTGCAACAAGTATCCCAAGTCAGGAAACGGCGAGAGAGGTGCTCGCCTCGTTCTGGTGGATGCCGCTTGTGCGTGGCATCCTACTGATCCTGTTCGGTCTGATTATGCTTTTCAGCCCAGGTTCTACCCTGTTGAGCCTGATCTGGCTATTAGGCATTTACTGGATCGTTGACGGCATCTTCGGCATCTTTGAAGGCTTACGTGGACACACCGAACGCTCTCGCTTGTGGGCGATTGTGGGTGGCGTACTTGGTATCGTTGCTGGTCTGATCATCGTCAGTAACCCGATTGTCGCTGGTGTGATTGGTGCCACATTCATCGCCGTGCTCATCGGGGTTACCACCGTCGCCAATGGGATCATGATGATCTTCGCTGGACGCAACGGCGAGTGGACCTGGTGGGGGCTGGTGATGGGTATCCTGTATGTCCTCTTTGGTATCTTCATGTTCGCGCATCCCTTGGCCACTGTAGGCGCACTCGTTTGGCTGTTTGGCTTCTGGGCGATCGTTGCCGGCGTGGCTGCTATTTTCCTGGCGTTTAGAGTGCGCGGTTTGGCGAAAGCCGAACAAACCTCCTGACTCGAAACCCTTTGAGGGTCTGAATCTTCAGTCTCCTATTTAACGGGCCGGGGGACGTATCCTGAAGTTAGGATACGTCCCCCTAGCCATTTGGATAGGCTTCGCCAACCCATTCTGGTGATCCTCGGGTGGCTCTGCACAGTTAGACTCTCTAGCGTCAATCAATCAATAAGACTGAAGGATGAGAGAGACGTGAACGAGACTCTGAAAACTGTATCGGATGGTTTAGCTGAAATTGTTGAGCGGGTCAGCGCCAGTCTGATCCGCGTAGAGGCCCGCAAGCGCCTACCCGCCAGCGGCATCGCCTGGTCTGAAGATGGCCTCATCATCACCTCGCATCATGTGGTGCAGCGCGATGAGAACATCCAGATTGGCTTGCCAAGCGGTGAGACGGTCACTGCCACGCTGGTAGGGCGCGACCCGTCTACTGACCTGGCCCTACTGCGTGCAGAAGCCCGGTTGAATGTCCCGAACTGGGTGACCGAAGGCCTGCGCGTTGGACACATGGTGCTGGCATTGGGCCGTCCGGGTAACACCGCCCAGGCTACCCAGGGCATCATCAGTGCCTTGGGCGATAAGGCTTGGCGCACCCCTAACGGCGGCGATGTGGACTTCTATTTGCAAACAGATGTTGTGATGTATCCGGGCTTTTCGGGTGGCCCGCTGGTCGATGTTAGCGGCCGCGTGGTCGGCCTGAACACCTCCGCCCTGATGCGTGGTGTCAGCCTGACCCTGCCGGTGGCAACGCTCAGCCGGGTGGCGAGCGCCCTGGCAGAGCATGGGCATATCAAGCGCGGCTATCTGGGTGTGGGGGCGCAACCGGCGCGCCTGCCCGAAGGCTTGGCTGAGGAACTCAGTCAGGAGACGGGCTTGCTGATCGTCACGGTTGAGGGTGGCAGCCCGGCTGATCAGGGTGGCTTGCTGATGGGCGACACCATCATCGGCCTGGATGGTCAGGCGGTGCGCAGTCTGGACGAACTGCTGAGTCTGCTGAGTAGCGAACGTGTGGGCCGTGAAGTCGCGGTGCGGATTATGCGCGGCGGTGAACTGCACGAGCTGGGCGTCGTCATCGGGGAGCGTGCCTAAATGGCGCTCGAACTCCTGCAAGCCCTCAATCCCGGCGCTGCGGATGCCGCCGAAGACGTTCGCCAAAGCCTGGTGCAGGTGCACAATGGAGGGCGTGGTGCAGGCGCAGGGATCATCTTGCACATGGATGGCCTGATCCTGACCAACGCCCATGTGGTGCGGCGCGGATCGATCAAGGTCACTCTGCCGGATGGCGAGATCGTTCCGGCGCGCATCTTGGCGGCGGACCCCGCCCATGACC
>JAADYZ010000461.1 GCA_010092775.1 Chloroflexota bacterium | reverse complement strand
GAGCATCATGCGGTTCACTTTCATGGCCCGAGTATAGCGACCACAGCGAGGTTCATCATGGCAGATAGCCAAGAGTACGTTCAAATCTTGACGACAACCGAATATAAAGATGATGCCAGTAAGATCGCACGGCAGGTGGTGGAAGGGCGATTGGCAGCCTGTGTACAAATCATCGGGCCGATTACCAGCACCTATTGGTGGGATGATGCCGTCCAGGAGGACGAAGAATATCTGTGCTTGATCAAGAGCCGCGCAGATCGTGTGGCGCAGTTGAAACAGACTATTGCTGAAGTGCATCCCTACGATGTGCCAGAACTGCTGGTGGTCCCCGTCTTAGACGGCGGCACCGATTACCTTGAATGGATCAGCGAACAAGTGAGACCAAGCGACGCATGATTAAGCGATTGTCGATAGTGGTTGCAATTTCGATCGCTGCTCTGGTGGGTTTAGCAGGCTGCTTCACGACGGATTCCGCAGAGGACCTGCCAGAGGGTTGGCCCTTTTACGAAACACCCGACCCGACGCCCATTCCTGAATTCGTAGTGAACCTACCAGGTGCCTACGCTATCGCTGGGACACAGCCCTCTGGAGACACCTACGAGGGAGCCATGACGATCGAGGAAAACGGGGAGGCCTATCGGGTGACCTGGGATGTGCAGGGAGTTTCACAGACGGGCGTGGGGGTGCTGCGCGCCAACATCCTGACGGTCGCCTTTCCAGAAGGCTGTACGGCAACCATCTACGAACGCCAACCGGAACTGCGTTTGATCGGCTTCTGGTCGGATGGATCGGGCACAGTGCAGCGTGAAGAAGCGATCCCTATTCCCGAAATCGAACCAGAGCGGGAAACCATCGATCAGGTTTATGTGCTGCGTGGTGAGGAAGCCAATGGTGAAACCTATACGATCCAGCTATCGATCCGCTTTCTTGATGACGCTGATGACGTGCTGGTCATGCGTTGGCGCGTGACGGAAACGAATGATGTGGAAGGGGTGGGCCTGTTGGAGGGCGATCTGCTTTCAGCCGCCAACCCGGTGGAGTGCGGCGTCTACAGCTATCAGATTGATGAGAACGGAGACCTGAACGGACGCTGGGCGTTCTTTGGGATAGCTACAGAAGGATTTGAGTCAGCGGTGAAGGACGAATGATGTCGGAGCAGGTAGAGCACGCGCTGCGCGTGAAGCAAGAGAATGAAGATCGCCTGTTAGCCAAGGCCGGTGTGATCGGGGTTGGGGTCGGTTTGCGTCAGCGAGCGGGCCATTTTGAGGATGAGGTGTGTTTAGTGGTATCTGTACGCCACAAACTCCCGGCAGATCAATTGACTGACCAGGACTTGCTGCCCCCTCATATTGATGGTGTGCCAGTCGATGTGCAAGAGGTCGGTGACGTTACCCGTGATTAAGCTTTACAGCGAAATCGTAAGCCCACTGTGATAGGATAGGGATGGTGGTAGGAAAATACGCTGATCTGCAACTCCTCTGCACCTTGTGCGTATAGCCCATTGAGTAGAAACGAACTCATGACAAGCGAGATCACGTGTGAACGAAGATCAAGAACTCGTTGCGAGAGTTTTGGAAGGTGATCCGGATAGCTTTGCCGGACTAGTCGAGCGCTATCAAAGCGCCGTCTACAATCTGGCTTACCGGATGCTGAACGAGAGCCGCGCAGCCGAAGATGCGACCCAAGAAGCCTTTATGCGGGCCTATCAACATTTGTCGCGTTATGATATGAATCGCTCGTTTAAGACCTGGCTGCTGTCGATCACCTCAAACTATTGTATTGATCGACTGCGTAAACGCCGCCTGACTTGGCTCTCGATCGACGAGCCATTGGCTCCTCACCCGTCGCTCGTCAGTAGTGAGGTCGGCCCGGAGCAAGCTGCGGTTCGCAGCGAAAAGCAAGCTGCCATTCAATCCTTGCTGGATGAATTGGCGCCGGATTATCGAGCGGCAGTGGTGCTGCGTTATTGGTATGATATGTCTTATGCTGATATTGCTGAAGCCTTGGACACCACAGAGAGCGCGATAAAGTCGCGGCTCTTCCGGGCGCGGCAGCAACTAGCTGAGAAGGCACAATCGAAATCTGGGCACGAGATGGTATTGGCAATGGAGCGTGCATAATGGCCCTGAATCAAACAGATGATCTCATTAATCGGGCACTCGACAATTTGCTCAGCGACGATGATGACGAGTTTTTCAAGGCGCTGCTCAGCGATGACACGAAAGTCGCGGGCACCTGGGATGGTTTGCAGCAAGTCGATGCTATGCTAAAGCGTGAGGCGCAAACAGAAATCCCACTGCCGATAGATTTCACCGTCAGCGTGATGGAGCGCGTTCACGACCATGAAGCGCGTCGTCGTTGGTATCCGCTGGTGGTCGGTGTTCTGACTCTGCTGTCAGTCATCGCAGCGCTGAATATCGCCTTCCCAGTTACAATCTTTGCGCTGGACCTCTACCAACCGCTGCTAGACTCGCCGATTATGACAGCGATCCAATATCTGGCAAGTGAGTTGATCGAGTTTGTTCAGATCGGACGGTTCATGCTGGCGGACTGGTTCAACTACGTCCTGACGACGCCGGAAGCACTGGCGACGGTTGTCTTGGCACTGGTCGTCGCCTCGATTTGGATCGGCCTTCTAGAGGTCAAGAAGCTGACGGCAGGCGCTCTGCAAACCGCCTAACAGCAGCCACCCTCACGAATAATCTCAAAGGGCGACCTATGTGTCGCCCTTTGCTTTTTGGCGCTCCACTGCTGGTTTGTCGCGGTGATTAGCGGCACGCTATAATGCCCGAGACGAATTTCACAAGGACGAGGATGTTATGGCCCGCCCCCTGATCCTGCTGACAAACGATGATGGTGTTCAGTCGCCTGGTTTGGCGGCTTCTGCTGCTGCGGCTGACCCGCTCGGCGACCTGTTGATTGTGGCACCGAGCGAGCAGCAATCCAGCACCGGGCGTAGTATGCCCCGTGCCAACGATGGTCGTATCCGTGAGACTCGCGTTTCTTGGAACGGGCAGAGCTGGCCAGCCTATGCAGCGAATGCATCACCGGCGCAGGCAGTGCA
The DNA here is from genome assembly GCA_010092775.1 of Chloroflexota bacterium. Lineage (GTDB taxonomy): Bacteria > Chloroflexota > Anaerolineae > Aggregatilineales > UBA3940 > TC-71. The sequence goes on along the minus strand of JAADYZ010000461.1, from coordinate 2,838 downwards.
GCACGCCCTGCTCGAACTGGCAGAACGCCCGCCCGCTCTAGCAATTTCAGGGATCAATTTTGGCGAGAACCTCGGTTTCTCCATCACGATCTCCGGCACAGTTGGCGCTGCGCTCGAAGCGGCATCGCATGGCATTCCGGCTTTGGCGGTATCGCAGCAGGTAGATTGGGACCTGCACTTCGACTTCGACAACACCGTTGATTTTGCTGCTTCGATTCACTTCACACGTCTTTTCGCGCGGAGAGCGCTCTCTCTGAGTCCGCTGCCAGATGTGAGCGTGCTGAAGATTGACGTTCCAGACGGCGCGACGCCGGAGACTGCGTGGCGTGTGACGCAGCTTGAGGGGCGACGCTACTACAGGCCAATCCCTCCGGAGCGCAAATCCTTCGAGGAGCCGGGACGGGTGGGCTATGAAGCAGACCCGGAGCGACAAGCGAGCCACGCCAATACTGATGTCGCGGCGCTGCTCGAAGGGGTTGTCTCGGTCACTCCACTCAGCCAGGACTTGACCTCGCGCATCCAGCTAACAGATTTACAAACAACGCTATCAGACGGATTGTTATGACACAGAACAGAATCCATTTGGCGCTCTTAGCAGTATGGCTTGTCGCCCTCTCTGGCTGTGCTGGTGCGATGGTGAACGCACCCGCGCCCACCCTTGACCCCTGCTCGGCGACAATGGTTAATGATGATTTGTTAGAGATGGGCGACTATCTAGAGCGGTTTATCTCGGCGGCGGATGCTGCAAGCGCGACCGAGCGCAATCAAATGGAGCCACTGCTAGCCGAGATGTTGGACCTGATCGCCCAGGTTGAGGATGAGACCTGGCCACGCTGTATGGACGATTTGCGGCAGTCGATGCTGACATACATGGAAGCACAGACCGCTGCCCTGGGCGCTTTCTTCCTCGGAGAGCCGACTGAGGGGATGCAGGAGAACGCGGTTGCGGCCTACGATGCCTTCATCGCGGATGTCAACGCCTTTACACAGCAGGCGCAAGCCCTAGAGCCCTAAGCCCCCATCTGACGCTGTAGGCGCTCCTTGAGCGAAGTATAGCGCTCCGCAACGCGGTTGTTGCCGACGGCAATGCTGATTGCGCGCTGCGAGCCGATCATGATGGCGATCTGTTTGGCGCGGGTGATCGCCGTGTACAGCAAATTGCGCTGCAATAGCATATAGTGCTGGGTAACGATGGGTAGCACAACAGCTGGATACTCGCTGCCCTGTGAGCGATGCACACTGATGGCATAGGCCAGTCGTAGATCACTGGCGACGTCATCTAACCGGTAATCCACTGGACGCCCGTCAAACCAAATCTCCATCTCGCCTTCGGTGAAGTTGATCTTGCGGATGATCCCGATGTCTCCATTGAAGATGTCCAGATCGTAATTGTTGCTGGTTTGGATCACTTTATCGCCAACGCGATACAGGCGGCCTCCCGCTTTGTATTCGGCCACTCGCTTGCCCTGCCCCGGATTGAGGCGATCTTGCAAGCGCTGATTCAGATTGTCTACACCTGCCGGGCCACGATACATCGGCACCAACACCTGGATATCCTCATAAGGGTCAAGATTGAACTTCTCAGGCATACGCTGGGTCACCACATCCACCAATAGATCAGCCGCCCGCTCCGGGTCGTCGTTAATCTTGAACAGGAAGACATCCTCATAATCGGCTTCAAAGGCGGGCATCTCACCCTGATTGATGCGGTGGGCGTTGGCGATGATGTTGCTGCCGAGGCTTTGCCGGAAAATCGTTGACAGGCGGCTGACCGGTACCACGCCGGAGCGGATGAGGTCCCGCAGCACGTCACCAGGCCCCACGCTCGGAAGCTGATCGACATCCCCCACGAACAATACATGGGTCTGCGGATGGATGGCGCGCATCAGAGCGAAGGCCAGATGCGTATCCAGCATGGAGCTTTCATCGACCACAATGAAGTCGTATTCCAGTGGATCATCTTCGTCGAAAGCCCAACCCTCATGCGGCGAATAGCCCAACAGACGGTGAATGGTACTGGCACGTTCGCCGGTGGTCTCGCTGAGGCGCTTGGCTGCTCGCCCGGTCGGTGAGGCCAGGGCAAACTGAAAACCATAGCGGCGCAGCACGACGATCAAGGCGCGGATGGTGGTCGTCTTACCAGTGCCGGGTCCACCGGTTAGCACGGATACCTTGTTCTCCAACGCGACTTCGACCGCCATCTGCTGTTGGGCAGTTAGCTCGACGTTCGCTTCGGCGGCTGCTTCAGCCACCAGGGTTGATAGCGAGCGATCACGCAGCTTGTTTAGTCGCGACCCTTGCTGGTCAATCATCGCGTGGATCAACGCGGCCAGGCCACGTTCTGCCTCGCGGAGCTGCGGGAGATAATAACCGGTTACTGGCAGATCGTTGAGGTTGGGGCCAGGAATCTTTTCGACTTCGATGAAACCGCTCAGGTGGGCGCGAGCAATCGCCGCTTGGATCAGATCGGAGGGGGCACTCAGTAGTTCGCTGGCCGTTTCGATCAGCACCTCTTCTGGTAGATAGATGTTGCCGTCGAGCGTGGCGCGGTTAAGGGCATGGGCAATGCCTGCCTCCAGACGACGTTCATCGTTGGCGGCCAGCCCCATACTCTGGGCGAGTTTGTCGGCAGTTTTGAAGCCCACCCCGGTGATGTCATTGGCGATCTGATAGGGGTTTTGCTCTAAGACATGGATCGAGTCGTCACTCGTCTCTTCAGACGGGCCATACAAGGTATTCCCACCATACTCGACTGTAATCACAAAGAAACCAGCACCTCCGCCCCAGCCCGAAGGTAATGTGATAGACTCTGTGTTGACTCCCGTATCGGACAAGAAG
>JAADYZ010000460.1 GCA_010092775.1 Chloroflexota bacterium | reverse complement strand
TGGGCGATTCGCTCGACAAAGCCCTTCGCACCGACCGCAAGTACGCCGGCCAGGTTAGGATGGTAGAGAATATCGCTGGTGAGTAGTCGGGGGATGCTGCTGAAGAGGTTGGACGGTGGATTGAGGCCGTCCAACAAGAGGATGTTGTAGACGGCGTGATCGACTTCGTCGAGCATATCGTAGGCTTCGTAGCCCCACGCAATAACCTGCTCAATGGTCCACTCGTCTGGGAATTGGGTCAATAGAATCTGCTTGTCATCGGCATACCAGTGATTCACACGCGACATGGGTGCTCCTTGCGTCTTTGGCCACTGCTCCCGATTACGGCCCTTACAACCAGCGTAATCCCATTTCGCGTTGGGGGTAAGTAGGGAAAACCCGACTCAGCAAGTGCCCAAGCAGGACTGAGTCGGGTGGCGATCTTGCCTGGAAGATGGATGGAGTGGGCTTAGGTTACCGGATACTTCCTGGCCGCCACTGCGAGTGCATCGTCCATCGTGTCCACAAAATCGATCCTGCTGAAGACCCGGCTGAAGATGTCCGCGACGCGGGCGGTAAAGCCCTGTGCACCGATAATGATCGTGCCACCATTATTGGGGTGGTTTGTATGGCGCATACTGCCAATCTGGGGGAGTTCCCGCAAGGTGCCGAAAGGCAGGGTGCCATTGGTCATATCGATGACAAGGGGGACTTTGTAGTCTACCTCGTCCATCAGGTCAGCGATGGTGGCCATGTTGACGGCGGACTCTTGCGCCGTCCAAGGGTCGATCAATTCGCAAAGGATCATACGGCGAGACTTATCGTACCAAGCAGATGTGACAGGCATAATTCAGTTATCCTCCTAGCTATCACCAACGTTTCTCAAACGAATAACAAACGCTTGCGGATATGGCTAGTAGGGATTCTCAGTATTTCTCCGCTTCGGTGTGCGGACAAGGCGATTCACCCGCCATCGCGCCAGCGCTGCGCCGTCATGCGCTATTTGGGTTGAGGCCTCCCGTGCAGGGGTGATGCATGTCAATCGGATTTCTGTCGGTAGACCAGCCCTTCAGTGCTCGCAGATGGAGGTTTGCTGCTCATCGACAAGCTGTTTACAATCGAGTTGTAGGCAACCCAGACCTCCCAACCAGCGAGGAGCCCCCATGCGTGTCCTACTGATCAGTGCCACCGGCTTTCTGGGCAATCGAATCATCAGTTGGTTACAGCGACGCGGCCACGATGTGATCCTGTATCATCCGGAACACCGCGATCATCTACTGAAGGGCATTGACGCGCAGCGTGTATTTGGCTATCGAATCCACTTTGATGAGCAGACCAAGACCCTTGATCAGCTTAAGCTGGATGCAGCTATCGACTGCCTGCCCTGGAACGACAAAGACACCCTCCGTGTGATCAGCGGCTTGCATGGCCGAGCCAAACGAGTGGTGCACCTGTCCGGCATGGACGTGTATCGGGCCTGGTCCTATTTCCACAACAATCAGTTTGGCGAGCCCATCCCCATCAGCGAGCATGCCCCCTCACGTGGGGGCCACCACCCGATGCAGGATGAGGCCATTCCGGCTCTAGTGGACTATGACAAGCTGCTGGCCGAGCGCGTTATTCTGAATGCCCACTTCTCATCCGGCTATCCAGGGACTATCGTGCGCTTGCCGCGCCTCTACGGGCCACAGGACCCTCGCTTCTACGACTGGCAGATTGTGCGTCGCATGGTGGCAGGGCACGAAGCGATCTTCATGGAGGGCTGCCAATCGTCGTGGCTGCAACAGCGCGGCTTTGTGGATAACGTCGCATTGGGCATTGCGCTGGTCGCCGAACGTGACGTGGCGGTTGGGCAAATCTACAACATTGGCGACGAAGAAACGCTGACTCGCGCCGGATGGATCAAGGCGATGGGTGAGGCACTGCGCTGGGAGGGCGAGATCATCATCCGCAGCAAGCAGGACCTCCCCGAGCATCTACGCACGGCCTACAACTATCAACAACATCTGGTGCTCGACACGACCAAGATTCGCCGCCAAGTCGGCTACACTGATACCATCCCACCAGCCGAAGCGATCCGTCGTACCACCGTCTGGATGGCCCAGAATCTACCCGATCACCTGCGGCTGGACGACGCCGAAAGCGCCCTGGAAGGTGACCTGATCAAGAAAGTAAAGCAGGAAGCACCCAGTTAGACCTGATGATTAAGCTATAATCCTGTCTATCGGATGCGCAGCGCTACGTTCGCAAAAGGGAGAGACTCACCATGCATGACTTGACGCCCAGCGGCAACCTCCTCGATCGCAGCAAATTGAAAGGGCTGCGTGGCTGGTGTATCTTTCTGTTCGCGGCCCTGGTCGGCCTTGGTTGGTTTGCCTTCATATCGGCGGTGCTGGCGGACAGCTTGTTTGTTGTCGGGTTCTGCGTGGGCGGCATCATCCTGATCGGTGGACTGATTGCCGTCAATGCCTTGGTTGGATGGGTATATTCACAGGTCCTCACGCTGCGCATCGGACGCCCCAAGCTTGCTGCCTCGCGCCACCCGCTGGGCCTGGGTGAGTCCTTCGATGTGGTTCTTGATGCGGCAGTCAAAAGCCCAACGCAGATCGAGAAGTTGAGCATCACCTTGATTTTGCAGGAGTGGGTCCAATACACAGTCGGAACCACTACCCATACGGAAACACACGATCATCTTATCGAGCGCTTCGAGAAGCCGGGTGGGTCCTTCTCGGCTGGCAGCATGCTCTACGAACAGGTGTCTTTCCAGATACCACGCGGCAGCATGCCCCACTTCGAAGACGCCCACAACAAGCTGCGTTGGTTCATCGACGTGCAAATTGAGCAATCGGGCTGGCTGAACCTCTACCAGCTGTATGAACTGGAGGTCGAGCCGCGCTTGTTAGAAGAGGATGACAACGGATGGTAGTGTCGGATCAAGCGGCTACATCGGTGGCGCGGACGCGCGGGCAGACACTCAACCCCAGCCTCGACATGCCGCACAAGAGCATCATTCTGGTGCCGCTTGTCTTCTACTACGGCCCGAAGGCGACTACGGTGTAGGGGGTGGTTACCGGACCCAGACCGATTACGAGACCTTCGATGAAGTGGTCACCCGCCTGAATCAATCATTTGGTGGCCAGGCTTATCGGTCGAGCACCCGCTTCACAATTCCGAAGAACAAGATGGCGTCGGTCGGCGAGGATAACTGGCATGTTGAACTGCGGGTAGGGTGCCCTGGGGCCTCAACATGATACAGCGCTTTCGCTTGAGGGGAAACGCCAATCCGCAATGACAGCCCATTGAGGTTAGTCGACCTGTCGAGTCCTACATGCTGGAGGAAGTATGGTAGACCTTGCACCAAGCCCCACATTTACCGCGCTGCGCCCATCTGGCCGCCCGACCATCCGCAACCCGCTCAAACTGGTGCCGGGTATCGTGGCGGCGCTGGTGGTGCTGGCAGGCATTTACAGCGTGCAGGTGGTCTTCGCCCGTTTCGCCGATCAACCGCTCAACCTGGCCTGGCGGGTCGCGCTGATCATTCTGATTTGTGCGGTGTTCATCATTGGCACCTCGCTCGTGATGCGTCGTCTGATGACCTACGCGCTCGAAACCCAGTTCGGCGACACTCAAGTGAGTATCTCACAGCTGCCCGTTAGCAGGGGCGAGCCGTTTTCGCTGGCTCTCGTGGTTCCGATTCAAGAACCCTATCGCGCCCTGTGGGTCCGTGCGAAGGTCTATTTGCGGCAGGTCACCCACGAAGTCCCCAGTGAGAGCAGCAAACGCTCGACCACCACGACAGTCGTCTACACGTATCTGATGAACCAGGCATCGCAAGCCGTGCAAGACTCGCACATCGGTCACACCCTGCGAGAGACGGTTGACCTGAGCATCCCAACGGGCGACCCTCAACAGGTCGCGCTGGAAAAGACGACCGCGAGCGGCACGATCCGTGCCAAAGGGGGCGAGAGTTGGTGGGTTGATGTGCGCGTCGGCTTGAAGGGCGGCTTGACCTGCTCTTGGCATTATGACCTGCAAGTGCGCTAGAGGAGCATCGCGATGCACGAACTCGAACCATCGAAAGGTCTGTTTCGCAGAAGTCTGCTGGTGCCGCGCATCCTATTGTCGTTTCTCGCAATGACAGTCGGGATGTGCCTATTCATTCCCACTTCTGTCCTATCAATTGGCGTTGACTCGCCGCTGCTGGCCATCATAGCTGTCTTTGCCACTTTTGCGCTGGGCATCGTGTTGGTAATCGGCGTGAACATTGGCCTTGGGCCGATCAGCAAGCAGATCCGGCTGAACCGGGTTGGTGAGCTGCATCTGTTCACATCGAAGCACCCGCTCGCCGTCGGTGCCCATTTCGACATTACCTTTGAACAACAGCTTCCGAAAGAACGGCAAATCGCAGGGATGACCTTCAAACTCGTCCTGCGCGAGATCGCACGCTATCGGGTCGGCACCGATACGCGCACCGTGAGCCATGATCACATCATTCAGACGGTCGAACGGATGGGAGGCAGCTACGCCAGCAGCCGCTCGATCATTGAGAACGCGTCGTTCGACATTCCTGCTGGGGGCATGCACAGCTTCCCGCAGCCTAACAATCGTTTGATCTGGATGATTGAGGTCAACGTCACTGTCAGCAATGGGCCTAACGTCAACGAGCAATACATTCTTGAGGTTGAACAGCGCTTAATCCGGGAGGAAGATCGTGTTTGGTAAAGGTGCCCGTAAAATCGATATTCAGGTTAGTGTCAGTGAGAGCAAGTTCAAGCCCGGTGATACTGTCTCTGCATCGGTGAGCCTCTACGCCAATGAAGACGTCAACGCAAAGGACACGACCGTTGAGTTGATCTGGTACACAGAGGGCAAAGGCGACCGCGACGAGGGCATCATCGAGTCGATGGTGATCCACAGCGGCGATTGGAGCAGTGGGCAGTCGCTCTCCGAAACGGTCGGTTTCACCCTACCCGAAGGCCCTTGGAGCTATCGCGGGCACTTCATCACCATTCTCTGGGCCATCCGTGTGACCGTCGCAACACGCAACATCTTCTCCAACATCTTTGATTTAAAGACCTTCGTCATGTCGCCCTATGACGACGTTGCCTTGCCCAATCCGAACGAAAGCACAGCAACCTACTCTGAAGAATCCAGCGCATTCTGATCAGGTGAACGGCAAAGACCTAAATGCAAGCCTTACAACCTAGCGGTGACATCCTAGACAAGCACATGAGCAACGTCAGCATGCTGATCTTCTGGCTAGGGTTGGTGGCGCTTGCGGGTGGGTACTTTGGCTTTATCGGGCTGCTGAACGTCGTGCTTGGCCTCTCCGATGTGGCGCTCGGCATCTCCGCTCTGATTGGCCTGGCCTTCCTGCTTGGCTTCTGGCTGCTATGGGGGCGGTTCACCAACTGGGTTTTCAACTGGCTGGCCACCCTGCGGATCGACCTGCCGACGGTTAGTGTCTCGGACAATCCAGCCGTCATCGGCGACAAGGTCGACGTCTGGGTCGAAGCACCAATCAAGGGTAACGTCAACATCGACTCGGTGACTGTATCGCTGGTGCTGCATGAATGGGCGCTGCTCAATATTGGCACCACGACGGACATCACGACCCATGACAACGTCATCGTCTCCATCCCTCGACCGGGTGGAAGCTACAGCCGGGGCAACAAGATGGTTGAGCAGGTTACCCTGGAGATTCCACCGGGCAATATGCACAGCCTCATGACGAGCACCAACCAGCTCATCTGGCAGGTCTCCGTGCGGATCGTCGTTAAGGGAGGACTCAACCTGGCTCCGCGCTATCCCATGACCGTGCAAGCCCAAATCGCCCAGACGGAGGTCAACTGAGATGGCGGCTGCGGACAGCACGATCCGGATTGAAGGGGCGAGCCAGATGACGCCCGGCAGCCAGCAGGTGGTCAAGGTCAGCCTGGTTGCAGACAGCGCAGTCGAGGCCAAGGAAGTCCGCTTTGAATTGGTTTGGTATACGGAAGGCAAAGGCGATCGAGAAGAGGCGGTTGTCGGGTGGAAGACCCTGCACCAGGGCAACCTTAGCGCTGGTCAGTCCCTTTCCGACGAGCTAACCATCACCATCCCCGCCTCGCCCTGGAGCTACGACGGCCATGTCGTCAGCATCGCCTGGGCCATGCGGGTGATCATCGACACAGGGCGGCGCAAAACGTCATTCACTTACGTCGAACCGATTGTGGTTTCACCCTATGGGCGACCGGCGGTTCCCACCTCGCCTTGACCGCGTGCAGCATGCGCGGCGTGATGCCAGCCGGTGGGCGCTCGCCGCGTTCGGCAAGCTGCTGAAACACTTCATACAAGAAGAAATCGACCAGGCGCAAGTTGCTGCCAAACGTCGCCCATAAATAGTCGAGGGACTCGTCGGTTAAGGTCACTGCTGTTTCGTCGATGCGAAAGGCGGTCAAGCGGGTTTGGATCACGGTTGCCAGGTGGGCGCGGCCATCTGCCTGAGCGACGCGGCGGGTGCGCAGGCGCATTCCGCGCAGCGCGAACAAGTGCCAAATGTTGAGAAGTGTCCCCATTAGCAGGCTCACCAGATGGCGCTTTGCCTGGTGCAACAGCCGCCAGATGTTCCAGGGCCACACGCGC
>JAADYZ010000459.1 GCA_010092775.1 Chloroflexota bacterium | reverse complement strand
GGTGGACTCCATACCCAATAGATATACAGCGGCTTGGTCGCCAGGCTGAGCCAATCTAGGAGAATGGGGAGAGAAATGGCTGGTCACGCTGGGTGGTACAACGATGCGGAAACCATCTTCCACATTTGGTTTGATGGCGACTGGGGTGCCGACGAGTTCCGAGAGACTCTCAGCAGCGCCCGAGCGGACAATGATCCCCAGTCGATGAAGCCGCACTACATAATCTTTGAATACAAGACGACGCCCAGCGCTGCCAGGGCCCTGAGCCTCTTGCCTGAGGTCGCTAAGCTAGTGCCGCAATCATACCCACAAACCTTGGGCTTCGTTAACATTGTCCCCAAGCGCGGATTTATGGCAACCGTGATGCGTGTATATCGCCGTGTCTATGCTAGCGACACCGAATTCTATGTCGACAGCATGGACGAGGCGCTTGCTCTGATTCACGCGAAGCTTGCCGACCCAGACCAAAACGCCTGATCTCCCATCGAGTGGTACAATAGCGGCCTCAAGATAGGCATGTTATGGAGCGACAGACGTGCGAGGAAATTGGGGCCTCATTGGCCACGAATGGGCCGTGAACCTGCTGCGGGGGAGGCTGGCTAGCCAACGGCTTGGCCATGCCTATTTGATCACCGGGCCGCCCAGCATCGGCAAAACGACGTTAGCCAGCCGACTGGCTCAGGCTATCAACTGCCAGAATCCAGATCAAGCGCCCTGCGGGCAATGCCGAGCCTGCCAGTTGATCGAGCGCAGGATTCACCCAGACCTAGAGGTGCTCGGTGACGATGGGGTCAACATCAAAATTGATGCGATTCGCGACCTGCAAGCTAATCTGGCTCGCCGCCCCTTTGAAGCACCCTATCGCATCGCCCTGGTCCTCAATCTCCACAACGCCTCCCTGGCCTCAGCCGATGCCTTGCTCAAGACGCTGGAGGAGCCACCCGCCGAAGTCAAGCTGATCCTCACCGCCGACAACGCGGAGCTGCTGCTGCCCACCATCGTATCACGCTGCCAGGTCTTGCCGCTGCGCCCCGTCCCGCTGCGCAACATTGAGATGGCTTTGGTGCAGGAATACGACATTCCACCCGATCAGGCGGTGCTTTTGGCACGCCTGTCGGGCGGTCGGCCAGGCTGGGCCATCAGCCATGCGCAAGATGAAGATCAGATGGCCTGGCGGGGCGAAGTCCTCAACAGCATCATAGACGCGCTGCGCTCCACCTATACGCAGCGCTTTAGCCTGGCAGAAGCCATCGCCCGCGACAACCAGCGTGATCGCATTCTGGAGCTGTGGCTGTCCTGGTGGCGCGACGTCGTGTTGCTCGCAAATGAGACCCGCGTCCCTCCGGTCAACATGGACCGTGCCGCCGACTTAGACGAGGTGGCCTATCGCATCGACCCTGACGACGCTTTGATTGCTCTGAAGGCTGTACGGCGCACCACCGAAGCCCTTGGTCGCTATGCCAATGCGCGGCTGGCGCTTGAGGTGATGATGCTCGATCTACCCCGCCTCTGATGGATCGACGCTGTAGTTGGTGACGATTAGGTGGCGCGTCTGGCGCTGATTACGTCCGCGCACATTGTAGGAGTAGGTTTTGTCAAAGGGGGCATGCACTTGCACGTCGCCTCCCAAGCGACTATACAGGTCATAGATGTAATCGGTCTCTTTGATGACCAGAAGCCCCGGCCAGGGCAATGCGGCAAAACGTGCCGCCAGGCGCTCCTGATCACCTCGATCAAAAGACGCTCCGCCATAGTCGCTGAAGTCCGTGTCGTAGGGCGGATCAAAGAAGGCGAAAGCCTCCTCGTCGCGGAACTCCGCCTCAACCCGATCTAAGAAAGACTCGAAGTCACCCTGATCAAAGCGCACCCCGGCCAACTGCACCTGAAGAATCGGATCGCGCAGGCGGCTCACTTTGGCGGCGAAATCCTTCTTGTTGTAAGCAATCCCACCATAGGGGATGTTGAACTTGCCCTCCTTGTTGTAGCGGAACATCGCGCCGTAGCAGTACTCACGAATGAAGTAGTAAACGGCCAGGGCCTCTGGCTCCAGGCCAAAGGGCTGCCAGTTGTCGCGCAGGTAGGTGTAATAGGCGCTGCGCACAGCGGTTTCCAGATGCTCGATGTTCTTCTCTGGCGTGAAGCGCATCTCATGTTTGCGCTCTAGATTGGCCGTTCGCCTGAGCTTCGAGTCGAGCGAACGCTGAAGGGGAGCGTAGAAGTCGTCGCTGTTCAGAAAGCTCAGCCTTGCGGTCGGTTCATGGGACTCGAGGACGCTTTCCAGCTCCGCCATCAAACCATCTCGGTCTAGCCGATCGGCCCGAACCTGCGAGAACAGCCTGAGATAGTCCTTTTCAAGGTCACCCGTCATCTGCCCCAAAGCCACCCAATCGACACTAAGCAACCCCAATGCGGCAAAGAACGCGCTATCCTCAGCCTGCACCGCGCGATAAAAGCCGATCAGATGCGGGCTGAGATCGTTGACAACCGCCCGTTTAGGTGCCATGTCAAAGAAGACAGCGCCACCCCCAAAGAACGGCTCGACATAGAGCGTTGTGCGGGGGTCAAAACCAGGCGCGAGGAAGCGTCTGATGATGGGGAGTTCGCGGCCCTTTCCGCCCGGCCACTTGATCAGTGGTTTCAGGCCGCTTGATGATGCATTTGAAGCCATGATTCTATCATAGCCAATACAGCGCGTATTTTGTTGAATCGTCACAACATTGCAATAGGGAGACAGGGATCGGTTTAAATGAGTAACAAACAGTCGGATCACAATCCTGAGCACCCCAGCGCCTGGTTCGAGCCGCTCTACGCACAGGCCAAGGGCAATCCGGCGGATGTGCCCTGGGCTCGCCTCCGGCCCGACCCAGCAGTCAGCGCATGGATCGACCAGCTTACCTGGATCAGCAGCGCCGAACGGGGACTGGTGGTTGGATCAGGCTTAGGCGATGATGCTGAGGCGCTGGCCCAAACCGGCGCAGTAGTAACAGCCTTTGATGTTTCACCCTCAGCGGTCGAGTGGGCACGCCAACGTTTCCCGCACAGCCCGGTCGATTATCAGGTCGCCGACCTGCTCAATCCGCCGCCGGATTGGCACCAGGCCTTTGACCTGATCGTAGAGGTGCGCACTATTCAATCGCTGCCACCGGAGGTTCAGCCGCAAGCCGCCCGGCAGATCGCTGCGTTTTGTGCCCCAGGTGGTCGCCTGCTGGTGGCAGGCATGCTCCACGATGACGGACGATCGGTCAGCGGCCCACCCTGGCCGATTGCCCGCAGCACCCTTGATGCGATGGAAGCCAGCGGCCTCAGCCGCAGCCGCTTCAAGCAATCTCAACGCTACCCTGGCATCTGGGCCTTTGAGGCACTCTTTACTCGAAGGTGATGCTCCACGCATACATGACATCGCCGTTGGGCCAGTCGCCTTGCACAGTGACGATATAATCGCCGGAGCCATTGAGCTGGGGCCACCACTGCACGCTGTCGCCGGCCCCGCGTGGCACCAGTGTGCGCTCGTCTACCATCTGGCTTTGATCCCAATCCATTCGTTGATTCTCATCCAGCGCCCACACGGTGGCGTGCATCTCACGCGGACGGCGGTCACCGTATTCAATCACGAGTTGTGTGGTATCTAGCACAAAAGGATCATCGAAGGAAACGGCGAACCCATCATAGCAGGTCCCCAGCCAGCAGCCGCTCACAGGATCGCCCATATGGCGGGTGTTGTCGAAGCCCACGATGCGAAGTTCAGGCGGTTGGGCTGGTCCACAAGCCGTGCAGAGGGTCAGGATGAATAGGCCAAGCAGAAGACGACGCTTCATATGCATCACTTTCATGGTCGGTCGGAACGTTTCTTTCATCTTAGCGCATTTGTGACTCTCCGCTGTAGGTCCTTAAACGCGCTATACTGTGCGGGATGAAACACCAACAGCCAAGGACGACACGTGCTGCAGCAACTTGGGGCCTTTCTATCCACTGATCCCTACCGGCAAATCGCCTGGATTCTAGGGGCTTTTCTGGTCGCCTACATCATCCAACGCCTGGCGCGCCCGCTGGGCTGGCGGCTGGCCCGCTTGAGCCAGTTCGCACCGACCGACCGCCGCTCCAGCCCGCAGCGTTTAGCCACCCTCACTGGCCTAATGCGCGGTCTGATCACCTTCCTGGTGTATGTCTTTGCCATCCTGGTCAGCCTATCGCAGTTTGTAGACGCTGATACGCTGCTGTGGGTGGTTGGCTTGTTTAGCGCAGGGTTTGGCTTTGGCGCCCGCCCATTGGTCAGCGACTATCTGGCCGGGCTGAGTTTTCTGTTTGAAGATAGCTTCGACGTGGGTGAAAAGGTCGAATTTGACATCCCCGCTGTGCAGGAAATCAGCGGCATCATTGAAGATGTCAACCTGCGCACCACCCACCTGCGGGCCAACAACGGCGAGTTGTTCACGATCCCCAACGGCGAGATTCGCGTGGTGCGCAACTTCAGCCGGGGCGAGTTCTCCACCGCCAACGTCAATCTGAGCGTGCCTGCCGCCGATGTGAGCCGCGCCCTACCCATCCTAGAGGAACTTGGGCAGGCGGCTGTTGAACAGTTCGAGGAGATTATTGAGCCCTGGAAAGTCATCAGCGCATCGACCTATTTGGGGAGTACAGTCGAACTCAAGCTGCTGGTCAAAACCCGACACGGTGCGGCGGCTTTCCTGCGCCCGCGTCTGATCACCCTGATCTACGATCGGCTGCAAGCAGAGCAAATCCATCCGGCTGGCAGCAACGGTGAACCCGCTATTCAATC
>JAADYZ010000458.1 GCA_010092775.1 Chloroflexota bacterium | reverse complement strand
GGGGTATTCAGCAGAGCAGTAGGTAGTGACCGAAATGCGCAGTATTTCGAAGAAGATGCCCTGTACGTCATCACCACCGGAACAGGCGCCCCGCTGCCGGACCCCAAACGTGTTGGACCCCAGGCTGTCGTGATAGCAGGAGATCAGACGCTGGTTTTTGACACAGGCCCCGGCAGCACGCGTAAACTCTCGCTGACCGGCGTGAATGTCACGTCAGTGAACGCCCTGTTTCTGACTCACTATCATTCAGATCATATCAGTGACCTGGGTGAGTTGATGTTACAACATTGGGGAAACGCCAGTGCGACTGAACCGCTGGCCGTCTACGGCCCTCCGGGAGTCAAAGAGGTTGTGGCAGGATACATGGCTGCCTATCAGCTCGACCGCGGTTATCGAATCGCACATCATGGTGTGGATACTATGCCCCCTTCAGGCTTCGGGGGAGAGGCGCACGAGTTCGACCTCGGCACTGACCTGATGTCCAGTGAGGTGGTGTACGAGGCGGGCGACGTACAGGTGATCGCCTTCAATGTGGACCATCCACCTGTGGTTCCAGCGGTGGGCTTCCGCGTGAATTACAAGGACAGGAGCGCTGTCATTACAGGTGATACGATCTACACGGAGAGCCTCATTCACCACTCGATGGGTGCTGATCTGCTGGTCAGTGATTCATTGAATCATAAGATGTCTCAAATGGTATCTGAGGCCGGAGCAGATGCAGAGAACAATCTCTCACCCGTTACCGAGGATATCCAGGAATCTCATATCAGGCCGGAAGAAGCGGCGTTTGTTGCAAAAGAAGCCGGGGTTCCCGTGCTGATCATCACACACGTACTGCCCCCAATACCAGATTTCCTTAGCAGGCCATTCCTGAAAGACGCCCGTGCCATCTACGATGGGCATCTTCAAATGGCGAATGATGGCACACTGATCAGCCTGCCTGTCAATTCTGACCAGTTCACCATCCACGAACTGCTGACGTAGAAGCCAGACCATGATCAACAAGGATACCTACATCAAAGCTGTGCTTGTCGTCTTTGGGTTGCTCGTCCTGACTAGAATACCGGCTTTCATAAGTGGGAGCTTGGACGGTGTCACTGTCGTTTCAACGATCGTAGAGTTGGGGTTCTTCATTTGGGGCATCCTGATTCTTAAGGAGGTGAAGTTCTTGCGAAGATAGGAAGTAGCCCACCCAATTGGCATGTTGACTACAGGAGCACGTGGGCTTGGGGGCCCCGTGGCAACCACATCGGAGGGATAGTGCACTTATGCAGTTGAATAACCTACCGGAAAAACCAAACATTCTGATCATTATCACGGATCAGGAGCGGGAAGTCATGCACTGGCCAGAAGGATGGGCAGAGGACAACCTGCAAGCTCGCAGCCGCCTTATGGCAAACGGATTGACCTTTCGCAATGCACACTGCGTCACCGCTGCATGCTCGCCTAGCCGCGCCTCGTTGATGACGGGGCTCTATCCGGCACAGCATGGCGTCAAGAGTTTGATCTTCTGTGATGACCCCAATGCCAAATGGCAGCGTAGTCGGGCACAGTTATCGCCAGACATTCCGAATATTGCTAGCGTCTTGGCAGAGGCTGGCTATCACGTTGTTCTCAAGGGCAAGTTCCATCTATCACGTCCTGTCAGTTATGATGGCGAGGAGCAGCGACACTATTGGTCGGACGCCGATATTCCCTTTATGGCAGAACGCTACGGCTTCCACGAGTGGAATCCGCCCGACATGAGTGACCCAGTGGGGTTAAGCGATATGGGGGGTGGAATCACCAACAATGACGGACGTTATGTGGACGGCACGGGCACGGCTGCCGGAAAGCATATGCCTGAAGATGAGCAATTTCGAAAGAGCGCAGTTCATTTCCTGAACAGCTACGACGGAGACAAACCCTTCTGTCTCATCGTCTCACTCGTGAATCCACATGATGTCCAGGCCTATCCTGGGCGCGGTGTTCAAAATCCCGTTAAGCGCCAAACTGTCTTTGAGCAAGCCGGCTATAAGCTGGAAGACTTTGAGAACCTACCGATTGACCTGCCACCAACGGTCGATGAAGACCTATCGACCAAACCCACAGTGCACAGCGCGTTTCGGCGTTTTACGGAGATTGTAGGCGGAAACATGCGTAACCGCACCCGGCAGCGCAACTACGCTCGTTTCTATGCATACCTATGCCGCGAAGTGGACCGACAGATTGAGAAGGTGCTTGATGCACTAGATGCGAACGGGCTGACGGAAAACACGCTGATTGTTCGCACCAGTGACCACGGCGAACTGGGCATGGCGCACGGAAGGCTGCGTGAGAAATTCTACAATGCCTACCGCGAGTCGCTCAGTGTGCCGCTGATATTCTCCAATCCCAAGCTCTTCCCGGAACCGCAGACAAGCGACTCGTTTGCCACACTCATCGATATCCTGCCGACCCTCACGACAATTGCCCAAGTGCCTAACCCGGAACGCTTCCAATTCCGAGGGAAGGATCTAACGCCAATTCTGGCGAACCCCGAAAGTGAAGTGCAGGACTACGTTCATTTCACCTATGAGGATGATCAATTCTCACTACGAGGCGGGCCAGCGAACTGCATTCGAGCTCTTGTCGAAAAGGACTGGAAGTACGCTGTGTACTACGATCCTTTCAAGGGCGCACCCGTTGAGTATGAGATGTACAACCTGAAAGACGATCCGTACGAATCCCTTAACCTTGCCCATCCGTCGAACTACCAACCGGAGTACGCTGAAGACCGGCGCAGGCTGCACAATCGCCTTATTGAGGTAATGCAGACACACGGCACCTTGCCGGAGGAAGTACAGTTCCCATCCGCCGAAGCATTCGAGCAAAGCCCCCAAGCGCCGCGAGATGTCTTCCATGATCCTGTTCATAGCGGCATCAGAAGGCGCCAACGAATCTACGCCGTCATTCTGGCGTTGACGGGTCTTGCGGCACTGTATCAGTTGTTCTTTGCCGGAGCATTCGTACTGGGCACCGTGGGAGCATTTGTTGTCGGGATACTGCTAGGCACCTTCTTCTTCACCCGCATGAATCAGGTGTCGTGGGATGATGAACAAGGCATGATCGTCGCAGGAATGGACCTTGCCAGCATTGCTATTTTGCTGTTGTATGTAGTGTTCGTCATCATCGCTGATACGCCGCTCTTACAGCGTATCGTCAATCAAGCCACCGGCAGCGGCGCTTCCGCCGCCATGGTCGCTGGCATCATGATCGGACAGATGCGCAGCCTGCGGCGCAAAGTCCAGGACATTCTGGGGCCTAGCGAGGCATCGCGACGGGTTTACAGATCGCGGATCGACATCGACGCCCCTGCGGAGCAGGTGTGGGACGCGCTAACCGACTTCAAGGCGTACCCAAGCTGGAACCCGCTGCTGTCGAATGTCGAGGGCGAGTTGGTCCGTGGAGGTAGTCTGCGGGTACATCCGGCGTTCGCCCCCACGGCGGTGTCAGCAACTGTGACTGAAGTTGACAAACCCAGCCACTTCGAGTGGGAAGATCATGTCCCGCTAAATCTGTTCACGCCGGTGTTTAGCGTTCACTTGCTGCCGCTTCCCGGAAACCGCACCCGTGTTGTCATCGCAGAGACCTTCACCGGTCCGCTGCTGCCCGTACTACGCAGACGCCTCGACAGGCAAATGCCACCACTCTATGAAGCCATGGGGAAAGCACTCGCACAGGAGATACAGAAAAACAAGACAACAGCATAGGAATCAACAATACGTTCAATGCAAGACCGTGTACGCAATGAAACCAACTC
>JAADYZ010000457.1 GCA_010092775.1 Chloroflexota bacterium | reverse complement strand
TGTCGGAATGGGGACCAGAAAGCGCGTAACGAGTTCACGGAAGTTGAGCATTGTAACATATCTAGCCGGGGATGTCACCCGGTCTTATCTAGCTGAATGACGAATTGGCTTGTTTAAAGGGGTCCCGCCGAGCGCTGGTCCATCGTCCACATCTAATGTCAGAACTATAATCAGGCTAAATTAACGTTGGATTAGTCTGCTGTTAAACATGATTTAAGTGTTTTGCTAAAGGTGGCTGTCTATGACGATGCTCAAAGTTGGCGAGTTTTCACAGTTGGCACGGGTGTCGGTGCGCACATTGCACTACTATGACGAGATCAACCTGTTCAAACCGCGCCATATCGACCGAGAAAGCGACTACCGATTCTATGATCTGGAGCAGCTTCCGGCCCTCAACCGCATCATTGCGCTAAAGGAGCTGGGCTTCTCCCTCAAGCAGATTCAAGGCCTGCTGGGCGATGCGCTTTCGCCAGATGACCTGCGGGAGATGCTGAGCCACAAGCAGGCGGAATTGAAGCGCCAATTGGAGCAGCGTGCCCTGCAATTGGCCCATGTGGAGACCCGCATTCGGCAGATTGAACTGGAGGGGCAGGTCTCGCCCTACGAAGTGCTGCTGAAATCAGCGCCGAAGAAGACCGTACTATCGAAGCGCATTGTGGTACCGAGCATCGCTGATATGCCAGAGCTGCGCTGCCCCACGTATCAAGCGGTTTACGATCATCTCGCGGACTGCGATGTTAACCCTCAGGCCCCCGAGTTTGTGATCTATCACAATCTAGAGTACTGCGAGATTGACATTGATATGGAGATGGTCGTTGAGATCGACCCAGCAGATGCGATCCGACTCAATCCGACCGAGGAGCTTGAGATCGCCACGCTGCCAGCCGCCGAGACCGTCGCCAGTGTGATCCATCATGGTCGTCACTGGGATGTCGGTTTGGCGCTGACGGCGCTATATCGATGGATCGTTACCAGCCCCTACCAGGCGGATGGCCCCTACTCAGAAATCCACCTGTATGGGCGGGAATTGGATCAGACGGATGAGACCATGAGCGGCGCCTCGCTGGTCATGGAATTCCAGGTTCCCCTGCGCCGGGCACCCTAAGGCCCTATTTGCCGACCGACACCGGGACCTCGCTGTTGGTGGCTGGTTCGTGCATCGCCTGATCGAGGTTTTCATGCGGCGACCAGGTCAGCAGGCGCACTTTGCGGTTGAAGAATAAATAGTCCCAGGCCCAGTTCCACATGACCAGCAGGCGGTTACGGAAGCCCACGTGATAGTAGATGTGCAGGCCCAGCCAGGCCAACCATGCCAGCGGCCCACGTAGATTGATCCCAAACACATCTGCGACGGCTGCGCCACGCCCGATCACGGCCATCGAGCCTTTGTCGTTGTAGCGGAAGGGTTTCCGCTCGCGCCCATGTTGGGTGTTCAGAATATCCCTTGCTACGTAGCGGCCCATCTGAATGGCGACAGACGCCACCTGAGCCAGCGGCGAGCCGTTTTGTTCCAGGTAGGTCATGTCGCCGATGACGTAGACGTCTTCATGACCGGGCAAGTGGAGCTGTGGCGTCACGGGGATGCGCCCCCCGCGTGCACGTTCACCCGGCAGCGTGTCGGTCAAATCGGCCGATTTGACACCCGCCGCCCACAATAGGGTATAGGTCGGGATCGCCGGTCCGTCTTTGATCAGCACGCTGTCGCTGGTCGCTCCAGCCACCAGCGTGTTCAGGCGCACATCAACGCCCATACCGATTAAGCGGCGCTTGGCGTAATCACTCAGGTCCTCCGGATAGAAGCGCAGCAAACGATCGACTGCCTCAATCAGAATGATCGTTGCTTCATTGACCTCTAATTCAGGGAAGTCCTCCTGAAAGACCATGTGCACCAATTCGGCCAGCGCACCGGCAAATTCTACACCGGTCGGTCCACCACCGACGATCACGAAGGTTAGCAGGGCCTTACGCAGAGCGGGGTCGCTTTCATGGGCCGCCTGCTCAAAGACGCGCAGGATACGATTGCGCAGAGCCACCGCGTCTTGCAGTTCTTTCAAGTCGTAGGCGTGCTGTTTGAGGCTGTCGTTCTGGAAGTAATTGGTCTGGCTGCCGGCAGCCAATACCAGCGTATCGTAAGGGATAGCGTCGTTGTCGGTGAGGACCTGCTTATTAGCCAGATCGATCTGCTCAACCTCAGCGAGGCGAAACGACACGTTGCGATGGCGGCGGGCTATCGAGCGCAGCGGATACGCGATCGCCTCCTGCTCCTGACTGGCTGTGGCCACCTGATATAAGAGCGGCTGGAACAAGTGATAGTTATTCCGATCGACCAGCAAGACATCAACGTCACTGCCTGCCAAACCCTGCGCGACGCGCAAACCACCGAAACCACCCCCGACAACCACTACGCGGTGCCTAGCCATAACAATGCTCTCTTCCCTCATGGACGATACGTTGGAGTATAGAGAGAAGGAATGTCACCTTCAACGTGCCGGGCCACTCAAGCGGATGCCGGGTCAGCGGCATAGGGGGTGTACGACTTGAGTGAAGTGGCTTGAAAAGGTCCAAGAACTGGCTGAAGCCGATTTAATGCGCTGACCCTATGACGCCCGGCCCGATAGTTGTATATTTGCGTATAGGTACATACGACGCTAGACTCGATTGTGACGGTTTACACAAGTTGGATGAGGACGACCTTTTCAATTATGCAGCGCGATACGCTTGAGCAAGCCTTATTTGAAACCTTAAATATACGATTTGACCAAATTGACGCCCGCATCACCCAGTGGATGGCCAACTACGGACTCACTCTGCTGCGCGTCTCAGTGGGGATTGTGTTCTTCTGGTTTGGTGCTTTGAAGTTGATGCCGGGGCTGAGCCCTGCCGAAGGCTTGATCCGAGAATCGCTGCCTTTCCTGCCGATGGGGCTCTTCATTCCCTTCTTAGGACTATGGGAAATGGCCATCGGCCTGGGTTACATCAGCGGCCGCTTCATGCGCATCACGATCTTGCTGATGATGTTCCAAATGCTAGGCGCTGCTTCACCGCTGGTCTTAAATCCGGAAGCCGTGTGGAACGCCTTCCCCTTTGCACTGACCTTGGAAGGCCAGTATATCATCAAGAATACCGTGCTAATCAGTGCGGCGATGGTGATCGGGGGAACCGTGCGCGGGGGCAAGCTGATTGCCGATCCGGATGCACCCAAGGAGCAAGCCTAACAAGCCTGCAAGTTCAACTAAGCGCCTTTCTAAAATCGGCGGCCTGTGCTATCGTTAACACAGGCCGTTTGTTGTGTCACCAGAGGGAGCTATGCTGATGGAAGAAACCCCCGCACCCATTGCCAACATCGGGCCAAAAGGGCGCCGCAATCGAATGATGCTTGGCATAACACTCATTGCCATCGGGATTGGCTTATCGATCTTCTTCGTTGTATTGCAGGTTCAGCCTGTATTGCGTTTAGTCACATTCGTGCCGTTCTGGAGCGGATTTCTGGGTGTGTTCCAATCGCGTTCACAGACCGATGTTGCCTTGGCTAGCAAGGGGCAACGCAACATGGATGATGGTCCGCAGGACATCGCGATTGATGAAGACAAGGCAAAACTTCGCGCGCAAGCGCTGCGTGTGTACATCGAAGCGGCAACGGCAGGTGCCGCGCTCACCGGCCTGGTCATGCTGGTCTGAGCGCGTTCCTTGCGC
>JAADYZ010000456.1 GCA_010092775.1 Chloroflexota bacterium | reverse complement strand
GGAGGGCCCGGCCAAAGGTCTGCGTCCAATAGCTGCCGTAGGCGGAGTCGGCTGCTTCGATCAACCCGACGCCCATCTCGCGAAAGGCGGGGTTCATGATGTTTTCGCGGTGCCCTTCGGACTCCATCCAACTGATGAAAACGGCTTCAGCAGTCGGATAGCCCGCGGCGATATTCTCTCCCACCCGCGACCAGGTGTAGCCTGTCGCACTGATGCGAGCGTCGGGTCCATCGCCATCCGGGTTTAGGTGATCAAAGAAGTCGCGCTCCCACATGTCAACGCTGTGAACCAGCGCAGCCTCGTCCAGCAGCGGATTGAGCACCAGGGGGTTCAGATCGCTCTCGCAGCGGGCGGCATTGACCAGGGTTAACAGCGCTTCAGACTGATCCAATAACACATAGCCCTTACTGGAAGCTTCCTCGCTGCCAACTGTGGCAGTCGGCGCCTGGGTGACCACGCTCTGAGTCGGCGCTTCGATCTGCTCAAGCTCAGCCGTTGGGGCGACAGATTCAGCGCCGGTTGGCGAAGGCTTCCAGGTGGAGGCGCTGATCGCCGCAGCCATGCCGATCAAACCCAACAACATGCCGATTAGCAACAACGGGGTCCAGATCTTCTGCTTCATCTCACATCGTCCCTCTCAACAAATCCCAATTGTTCATGATACCAATAAAAAAAGTGCCCCAGTTTGTGAGGCACTCTGTGTGGACTGCTACGTGCAATTGAGCTTAGAAGTTGCGGCTGGCCACAACGCCCAGCGAGACGCCGTTGATGTCGAAGATTTCGACATCAATGCTGCTGATGCGGGCGCTGCCGAAGAAGACTTCGTTCCACAGACGTGGGTGGACCAGATAGACGCGCAGTGGAGCGCTGCCAGTCTGGCCGACGAAGATGTCTTCTGGCTTGACCTGGAACTCATTGCCGCAGTCGAACCAGCCTCCGGTTAGGGTAATTTCCCAGTGATACCAGGTGCCAGTCACGTGGTCGGGCTCGTCACCTTGGGCAAAAACTTCTTCGCGATACATGCACCCAGCATAGACTGGGAAGCTCTGACCGTTGTCCAGCGTGACGTTGCTGCGCCACAGTGGAGCATTGTCGTACACGGCTGGGTAGGCGATGGACCCCTCATTCTGCTCGGCCTTGAACAGGGTCACCCAGGAGGGACCATCCTGACCCGGAACGGGCGGATAGTAGCGGCCACCTGCGATGCCCTGCGGCACACCGGTGTTGGTTACAGTGATCTGAACCTCAGCGATCCGGCCGTCTCCGGCGTAGAGCGGATCTCCGATGGTCACCTGGACGCCGCCGGTGTTACTCACGGGCGGGGGTGGGGTGACTGGGTTCTCCGGTGCGGCGGGTGGTTCTCCACCGGCAGGCGGTGCCGCAGGTGGAACGGGTGCACCACTCAGCGGGATGGTCAGAATTTGACCGGTGAAGATCAGATTGGGGTTCTCAATGCCGTTGGCGGCGACGAGATCGTCGACCGTTACGCCGCACTGGAACGCGATGAAGTACAGGGTCTGGAGTGGTCGGACTTCCCACTCGCCGTCCAAGCAGTCTTCCGGAGTTTGATCCGCATGTACGAATGTGCTTGGAGCGAGGAGTAGGGTCAGAGCGACCAATGCCAGGATTTGAGCCAAACGCGACAACTGTTGACGCATAATTGAGGATGCCTCCTGTCACGGAACACGTGTTGCTTTCAAAGGGTGATCGTTAGGATCGTCCAGCGAGGTACTATATCCAGCTTGTGACAGTTTCGCTAGAACTTATTCCTACGACTCCTCGACAATAGTTGCATTTAGCTGTTTGGGAGGGGAAGTACCAGGTCAGAATCGTCCCGAACGGCCAGCAGCATTAACGGATCGCCGCGATAGTGGACTACCCCATGCACCCACCAAACCACAAAGCCATCGGCAGGGCTGCGCAGCAATCCCTCATCAGGGCCAAGCGGCTGACCAAAGATATTGGTCAACCGTACCAGCGGTTGGTCTTTCTGGATCAATTCTCCGGGCCGCACCAAATGATGCACAATTGAGGAATCAGGGGCATAGGGCGCAGTCATGCGGCGCACCGGATGCCCGAGGTCAAGGACAGGTATGCCGCCGATGATCTCCATCGGCCCATCAAGAAGCCCAGCCCAGCGCATCACGTTGCGCAGGCCCTGCAGGGCAGCGTCAACCACGCCAGCGTCAACATGCATCCACGATCCCAGTTCAATCGTCGCTGCCGGGATGCCTCCCCGATTCAGGACCGACCCACTGACAGAGCGATGCAGATTCTTGCTAAGGTAATCGTCGGAGACAAATTCATTGATGATGGTGAATCCAAAGGCTTTCAACATGCCATCAACGCGTTCTTGCAGGGCGTAGGCATCCGCTCGGCTCAGGCCTTGCCCACGCCGTCGGTGATAGTAAACGGGATCGCGGAAGGCGAAAGGGATAGACCCGATGAAAGCGGTATGCAGATCGATCAGGCAGGCGGGCTCCGTCGCAACAATTGCCTCATAAACCTCAGCATAGGCTTGTTCCAGATTGGAGTTGGGCTTGTTCGTGCTCAAACGCTCTTCGTCATCCGCGTCCGAGATGGCGGGGAAGATGCGATTCGGATCGCCGCTGTAGTAATAGCTGTCTCTTATACACATCT
>JAADYZ010000455.1 GCA_010092775.1 Chloroflexota bacterium | reverse complement strand
CAGGCGGATCCAGATTGCTGGTACCAGGCGGCAGCATAGCGTGCACCAGGTCGTCAGCAGCCGTGGAGTTTTCATTCCAGGCCAAGTAGAAGAAGCCATCATCGTTAGTAGTTGGTCTTGGCGAGATGGGAAGTAAATCCAGGTCGCATTCTTGACCTTCACAGAAGTTTCCGATCTGGAGGACATCACCGCTGTAGATGGCCGCGCTGGAGATAGCAATGGGATAGGCTGAACAGCCACCCACCAGGATATCAATGGATGACTGGCTGACCTCCTGCCGCATGACGGTGTAGGTTGAAACGGGCAGAAAACCCTCTTCCGTCAGCTCCATCGGGTAAAACGGCAGATTCAAGATCGGGTTGATTTCATAGTACATGGCCACGATGGTCACACGCTGACCGTCAAGTGTGCCAAGTCCACCAACACCCGTCTGCGCGATCTGGTCTAAGATCTGGTCCGAAGTGATCGGGATGACCTGCTCAGCCGGCGAGTCCGAATCGGACTCATCGGGGTCATCTTCAGAATACTGGTCGCCCGGGCAGGCTGAGTCGCCTATGGGGCCACCTCGCCCGAGCACACAGTTAGGTACAATGGGATTCTCTTCAGGCGTATCATCGGTGCCCCAATCACCGTCGCCCCCATTCAGCCAGCCAATCGTGCCGCCCCCATCCTCAACAATGATCGGGCGTACTACCCATACACGCAGGTCATTGGGGAAGTCCTGCAAATCGTCAAGCTGTTGGCCAATCGTATCCCCAATGAAGGGGTCCGGCAGGCCCTGCGCACCAAGGCGTGTGCCCTCGCGCGCTGCATTTTCCATCTGCACATAGATGGCCAGCACATTGCCGATCTCTAGAGCGGCAGCAGTCAAAAAGAGCAAAAAAGGTAAGACAAGTGCAAGTTCGACGAGGCTCTGGCCCCGTTCCTTCAGTTTTGGATCACCACGAAACATCATTCACCTCACTTGGCCTGTCGTGGCATCAACGTTTATTGTGCACAAGGTGGTTTCCCCCTGTGTAACTTGGCCCGCCCACAGCAGGCGGCCGTTGGTCGCCGCCGTGGACAGACGTATTTCAACATTCTCATCAGCCGCTTGAGCAAGCACATCAGTACAGTTTTCGCTCAAGCGCTGGGTGATCACTGGACTGTCGATCTGCCAGAAGCGATCATCAAGAAGATTCGGCGCAGTGGGCCAGGGTTCCTGGTCCACAACGCGGGTTCGCAGCCCCCGGTCGACAACTATCGTGACCAGTTCCTGCGTCGCCGGCAGGTAGAAGTGAAACGTCCACCCTGTGCGCCCGCTCAGCAGATCGTCTTCCGTGGCCCCGGCTGTCCAGGCACCGGCACCGCTCGCCAGCTCCGCACTGATATCGAACTCACGCGCAACTTCAAGGGCAGGCACGTAGGCCTCCCGAGCGGTAGGCACCTCGAACGTCGGGATGGTCGGCGTAGGGGCAACGGCAGCTTCACCGGCAGGGGGCTGCCTGCTGTTGAGCAGCAGCGCCCCACCGATCACCACGACGGCCATCAGTACCAGCCCCAACAGCACTGCCAGTACGGCAAGTTCGGCGGGTGCCGGGCCTGTATTCTTGGTTGCTGTCGTGTCTGTCATTGCCCCAGTCACCTTTGTTGGCTTAGCGTCCCTCTACGCCGATGGCGGAGAGGATCGGATTGTCAAAGTCTTCACTATCAAGGTTTTCAAGCACAACAACCAGAATGTCATGCTCAGGCTGCAATTCCACCGAGACGATCTCAAAGAATGCTGAGTCGTCAGGGTTACTTGAACCACGCAGTGTCGCCTGCTCAGCGATATCGTAGTTGGTGAACCTGTCTGCTGCACCGTCAACATCGATCTCCGTCCATTGACCCGGTGAGCTAAGGTCCGTTACGGTGTCACTGTCAACCCCAAAGAAGCGCACATTGAACACACGGTTCCCGGGCTCAAAGAACTGCTCGGCAAAGCCAAGAACAACGTTGAGCAGACGTGTATTGACGCCGTCTCTACCGACGAAGAAGGCAAAGCCCAGGCTGTCTGTACCAGCGGCATAGGCCCGGCATGAGAACAACTCATACGCAGGGTCAGTCGACAGGAATACCTGTTCGTTATCTACCGAGTCCAGATAGTAGATCTCCGGATCCTCTGTGCCGCGCGGATTCTCCAGGGTATTGCTGTCAAACTCCGGCGCGATATCCAGCACACCCCAGTCCCCTAGACTGAATGTGCTGTTGGGCCAAGTTTGCATCGGTGCCCATGTGGGTCCTTCGAAATTGACCGGGCCACACTCGTCGTTACTGGGGCCCACATTCACATATTGGACAAATGGCGGTGCATCACTGCTGGACAGCACCGTGAAGCTGATGACCGTTGCCGGGCCAATCACTTCACTCACACCGTCACCGTCCGAGTCAACCAGACCTCTTACACTCCACTGGTAGGTACCAGCCGGCAGACGAGGATTAGGGTCAACCTCGCAAACTTTCGGGGTGACACCGTCATCGCACGACAAGAGAGCTTCGCCGACGGGTAGTTTCTTGCTTCTCTCGAACCCAAAGAAGCCCTCCAAACTGACCTCGTAGTGCGTGGCAACCGTCCCGCCGTTATCAGCAGCTTCCCAACGGATAGTGAAGTTCGTATCAGCCGGGTAGGAGGTGCCGTTTGTTGGTTCGAGCATCACAGGCGGAATCAGGTCTGCGCCGGTCGTGCCGCGGATGCCAAAGCGGTTGGATTGGCTCCATTCGCTGTAGATGGGTGGATTGTCTTCATCCCCTGCATCCACTGCGCGGACCCACCACCTGAAGTTGCCAATAGACAACGAACCGAGTGCATCATACGCCATGACGCACAAACCTGTAGCGCTGTCACATGTCAGGGCTGGCCCTACACCATTGCAGTTTGTGAAGCCGTCGCATGCGCGGCCATTACTTACGCTGAACCAGTCATTGCGGTGTTGGCCAGTTCCTTCATCTTGCACGTAGACATGATAGTGAGTGGCGCGCGGATCAAACTCCCACATCATCAGGGGTTCAAACACACTCTTGGTCAGACCACCGGGCAGTGACGTCAGCGGATCGTAGACCGAAAGATCGGCAGCAGGGAACACATCATTGTTGCTACCGTAGTATGCATCGAATGTATCGAGGCGCAGCAGAGCACGTATGTCATCACACTCTGCAGTTGGGCTGGGTAAGCACACATCGAAATCAGGCGCAGCCACACCCGGCAGCAGCAGCGGGGGTGTGTCAGGCTTGTTTAGATCGACTTCTTCGATGGTGAAACTAGCCGAAGCCCAACCGCTAAACTGAAAGAAACCCCCGCCGATGTTTCCAGCCCGCGCAAACCATTGGTATTCGCCCGAGGGCAGTGAAACGCCTGGATCAAACAGACAGTTTGGTGCATCAACAGGATTCTGGCATTCTGAGCGGTAGATCGTTGTGGACAACTTGATGCGGTCGATGGGATCCGGTTCCTCAAGGTCAATGATTGCCACCTCATAGAACTGCGCTATGGGCAGATCGTCCACAGTCAGACCAGATTCGGGTGGCACCGTCTCTTCAAGCTCAAACAGATCAGGGACCGCTGAAGGCGCATTGTAGATGGTGCCATCTGACGGTGTGATAAGGATGGGGACACCGGGCGTCGGATTGTCACTCGATTCAAGGTTCAATTGGAAAGCAGGCAGACCACCTGAAGCATCGCGATCGCCGCGCAAACCTTCATTTTCGATGTATGTGCGGAACTCGGTCAACTCTTCCTGGCTGTCTATCAAGCCAATGCCGTCAATAAACGGATTGTAAGGATACACGAGCCAGATATACGTGCGTCCATTCTCCAAGGTTAGGGGCGGAGGTGAAATGGTACATACACCACTTGAACAGTTCTGGCTGGCATTGTACCACTGGACACGAACCTCATTGTATGCCCCGCCGACATACTCCCAGTAGACAACAAGGTAGTCTGTGGCAGCCGCTACATGTCCCCAGCTCAAGTTCAAGGGGAAGTCCGTGAGTATAACTGGACTGTCAAGTGTATCACCGACCGACCCAGCAAACGGGGTTGTGGGTGAAATGAGCACGGGCTTGGTCAGGTCAACCACATCCATCCGGAAGTAGGATGTAAACAGGTCACCCGGGTCACCCACAAATTCATCACTCCAATTGCTCAGTCCGCCAGCCCCAGCCCATGGGCCGATACCAAAAGCACGGATGCGCCATTCGTACTCCTGGCCATCCTCCCACTGGAACTGCTCCTGGTCGAAGAAGGGACCAGCTTCCATAGTGCAGATTGTGATGGTTCCTTCGTCTTCGTCGACTTCGTCCTCACAGCTGTACTCGTTTCTGTCAGACGTCAGCCAGTAGGCGACATCGGATCCAGCAACACGCTGCCATCCGCCCATACCACCGATTTCTTCGATTTCCCAAACTTCGAGCTGGTACTGCAGCGCACCAGGCAGGCCCAGCCACTGAAATGGCGGCACCGCACCTGAAACGATTTCGATGTCAGTTGGGCTTGATTGTGTTTCCGGTACTATTGGGAAAGGCACATCCAGTCCGCCTGGGAAGTCGTCCAACGGAGGTGGCGGATTCGGTGCATCTGGCACGTTTG
This sequence comes from Chloroflexota bacterium, assembly GCA_010092775.1. Classification (GTDB taxonomy): domain Bacteria; phylum Chloroflexota; class Anaerolineae; order Aggregatilineales; family UBA3940; genus TC-71. The sequence continues at coordinate 225 of JAADYZ010000455.1, read as the reverse complement.
GCGGGGAGATCGCCTCACGGTTGAGACCAGTGTTGCCGAATGGCTCATTGGTCAGGTTGGCCGAGCCATCTACATTGACAAAGGGCACAATACCACTGAACAACGGCGTGATCACCGGCAGGTTATACGTCACCTGAACGGTTACACCCTGCAGTGGCTCACCGGCAAAGCCGTTGGCACTCCCCTGGTTAAAGCTGTACCAGATGCCGCCCAGGCTTTCACACT
>JAADYZ010000454.1 GCA_010092775.1 Chloroflexota bacterium | reverse complement strand
GGATGGGTCCATCGACCGGGCCATACATATACAAGTTGTCGCCAAAGATAAAGGTTGCCCCGGCGGCTGCGGTCGCCTCCAAGAGGGTCGAGTGTAGGCGGGGGAATTCATCCACCCATTTTTGATAGGGCGGCATCGCACATTGATAGACGACCGCAGCGCCGCCGATCGCGGACTGGGCGCTCTCCAAGTCGTTGCCATCTGCCTTGACGATCTCGACGCCATCTGGAACTTTCGCCACACCACGTCGATTGACCATCCGTACCGGCTGGCCGCGCTTGACCAATTCTCGCATTACAGACTGCCCCAGCGGCCCCGTCCCAAAGATGACATGAGTTTTCGCCATACGGTTTCACCTCCAGATGACACGTAGATGGACTATAAAGATGATGGGAGTGTAAAGCCTCACGGAACGTGAGGGTCAAGAGAAAGCTGAGAACTCGTCAGCCGGATTGCGCAGAGGCCCAGTCAATTAACAGCCGGAGGGACTGCTGAACAGAGGCTTGCCGGTTTCCCAGGCGATCATGCCGCCAAACGAAGCGCTCTGCCCACTCGCCTTGGGTGTCGCTCAGGCCAATCCAGGTCAAGCCGACCGGTTTTTCTGGGGTGCCACCACCTGGCCCGGCCACGCCAGTCACGCTGATGCCGACGTCGGCCCCCAAACTCAGGCGCACACCACGCGCCATCTGGATCGCGACGGCCTCGCTTACTGCCCCGTGTGCCAGCAGCGTCTCATGCTCAACACCAAGCTGCTGTTCCTTGGCATCATAAGAGTAGCTGACTGTGCCGCCCAAGAAATAGCGCGAGGCGCCTGGCACATCGACCAACCTGGCAGCGAGCAACCCACCGGTGCAGCTTTCAGCCGTGGCTAGCGTCAGGCTCTTGCCGCTGAAGAGGGTCTTCAATTGTTCATCTAAGTCACTCATGGGGCAATCTCAATCTCAAAGAGGATCAAAGCATGGTCGGGGGTGGCTTGCACCTGGCCGACATCACGGATGGGCAGCCGCACCCGCTCGATCGGCAGATACAACCCCATCTGGACTCGATAGACGCCACTCGGTGCATCGCTTTGAAGCGGGATCAGATAAGCATCCGCGATCACCTGACCAGCCCGCCAGGTGCTGGTCAGTGCGCCACCGCCCTGTGGCTCTTGATCGAACTGGCCCCAGATGGTGCTGTCGGTTTCGCGATTGTACTCACTGCCGACCACATGTGTAAAGACCTTATAGCGCTCCGGGATGACTGTCTCAGCTTGCCAGTAGAGCGTGAGCGGAATCTGATCGCCCGGTTGATAGCTGCGCTGCTCCGGCAGTTCAACGGCCAGCAGGCTGATCGCGTCGCCAAAAGTGGCCCCTATCTGAGTTGCTGAAGGAGGCACACTGGCTGAGGCAATATTGCCTGAACGGCGTGGCAGGACGCTCAGGGAGTCCAGCGCATGCCAGGTATCATCGGTCGCGATGGCCAGACGGAATCTCCCGCCAGGCGCATCGGGCGGGACGAACAGCTCGATCGGTTGGTAGCGCGTCTCGCCGTTGGGGCTGCCGGTACCAACCATCGTGAAAGGCAGCTCAGAGAGGATGACACCCTGGCGGTCGACCAGTTGCAGCCGCACCGGCCACTCGCCGATCGCGTTAGCGTGCCAACCCAACCCGACTGTCAGGAAATCACCGGCCATCACCTCCGGCATGGGTTGGCTGAAGGCTTGTAAAGTCAGGCCGTCAGCTAACTCAATGGGGGATACTTCGCTCACGTTGGCTGGCCATTCATCCACCAAATCCATTTGAGGGGTCAGGCCGCGTGGATTGCCCCAGCCGTAGAAGATCAACTGGCTGTTGGGAAAGGTGAAGCGCCGTTGATCCCAGGATTCACGCGTCATCCAGCGATCAATGATGTTGTCCGGGTCAGTCTGTGGTGCATATTGGGTCTGGACCAGCCAAACGCCTTCGTGCGTCTCATAGTAGTCAGCGAAGAGACCCTCGACATAGGCTTCGTCCCAGATGCGGCGCGTCTTGCTGAGCTGCCGATCAAAGTCGTCGCCGTAGTAATAGGCGAAGATGGGCCAGTCTGTGTCGTTGTTCAACACGACCGCATCATTCGGACCACGCAAAGTGTGGATGGTTGCCACTACGGCAGGATAGTCTTCGGCTGACCGCAGGCCAGGGTAGTAGGAGGCCAGTCCCCATCCGGAGAACAGCAACAACAGGCCAGTCAGTAGGCTGCCGGCATGGCGCCAATGGCGGCTCGCGAGCGCAATCGACCAACCCAGCAGCACATAGAGTGGTGCAGCCAGCAGCACAAAGTAACGTGGAGCAGGGGATGGATTATAGGCTTCGCCGCGAGGCAGCGCGATGAGGTAAACCAGGATCGGCGGCAGTACCGTGCAGATGGCCAGCAGCAGCCAGGCCGCACGACGTTGAGGATGCTGGTGGCTGTGCCAGAAACTGAGCCCCAGCCCCCCGAGCAGCAGCAGCGCGCCAACAATGAGCGCCGGCATATAACGATCAATCGACGTGCCTTGGCCGACGAAGATCGAGCTCAAAAACAATTGGATTACAAACCAGGGGTCGGCTGCCGGTTGAGGATCCCCCCAACTGGGAATAGTCGGCAGTGCATAGGCGAGCCAAATGACCACCGGGATTAACGCACCGACATGGGCGACCGCCCAGGCGACAGTCAACTTCCAACGGTCTTGAGAGGTGAAGAATGCCAGCGGAAAGGCCAGGTTGATCGCAACAAGCACGCCAGCAAACAAATAGAGCGACAGCATTCCACCGGCAAGTGCAATCCCTAGAATCGCCGCCCACATCCAGCGTGCCGCTTGCCCATGTAACAGGCGGATTGCAGCCAGGACAGCCAGCATGGCGAAGAACATCACCGGAGCGTACATCCGGATCTCTTGCGACCACCAGACCGGTAGACGGGCGACAGCCGTAAGCAAGGCGGCTGTCAAGCCAGCCCAGCGCCCACCCACTGAGCGCCCCGCCTGATAGGTGACCGCAACGGTCAGCAAGCCGAAGCACACCGATAGACTGCGTAAGGCGAACTCTTCGTCCCCTACCAGCGCCCGCCAGCCATGCAGCAGTGCATAGGACAAAGGAGGATGGGTGTCCCGCGCAGTGGCTTGCAGCATTTCGGGGATGCTCATGCGGGCCATCCATACCGAATAGCCCTCATCCCACCAGATGGCATCATAAGCAATCCGATGCAGGCGTAGGCCGAAGGCCAGCAGCAGCACGGCAATCATCACTATAAAAACAAGGGTACGATTTGAGCGATCAAGCTCCATCATGGCGATGAGGGTAGCGTAGCCTTGAGGCTTTGTCTAGCTGCATTTGGCTCCTTAGAGCAGTAGCGAGCCAACACAATCTTCAACAATCCCTGACCCTACGTGTAAAAATACTTTTGCAGAACAATTGATCGACCGCTACAATCTTCTGAAGTTCACTGCCTGGCCGGGTCAAGTGATGTAAGGTGATGAATGCTTATTGCGTCACTGTGATTAGGTCAGATAGCGACCACCCGCACTTCATCTGCAAGACAACAGGAGAAAACAAAACCGATGAAAAATCGCACTCTTGCAGCTCAATCCGAGCGGCCAACTGTAACGCGCCGCCGCTTCTTCAAGGTTGCCGCTGCTGGTGCAGCCGGCACCACACTCATTGCCTGTGCTCCGGGTGCTGCGGCGCCAGCCGGCGACGACACTCAAGACGAGTCGTCTGAGGACAGCAGCGCTCAAGAGGACGGCGCTTCCAGCGGCGAGGCAACGACCTTGCTTGTGGGTTGGGGCGGCGCACCAGCCAACCTCGACCCCATTACTGCGTCTGCCGACGTAGAGATTAACTTGTTAAACGCCATTTACGATTACTTGATCGATACGGATGATCAAGCCACATTGGTGCCTCGACTGGCTGAAAGCTGGGAGGTCAGCGACGACGGACTCACCTACACCCTTAACATTGTCGAGGGTGCCACCTGGCACGATGGTGATCCGCTGACGCTCGACGACATTCTATGGACCATAGAACGGCTACGAGACCCAGAGGCCGCCACCAGCGATCTCTTCAGCGCTGTTGAAGGTGTTGCGGCAGGCGACGGTAATCAGATCGTCTTTACTCTGAATGCCACCACACCCGACTTCCTCTTCAACCTGAGCGACAACCGCGCCGTCATCTTGAAGCAAAATGCTGAGAACATCGGCAGCGACTTCAATGGGACTGGCCCCTTCCGCCTGGTGGAGTTCAACCCGGAAGATCGTGCCACGCTAGAAGCCAATGGCGATTATTGGGGTGGCGCTCCCGCAATTGATCAGCTTGAACTGGTCTTCTTCGGTGATGCCACTGCTGCCGCCAACGCGCTTCGCGGCGGCCAAATCGATGTTCTCCTACGTATGGACAACGCCACCTTCCTAGGCTTTGCCGATGAGGGTTTCACCAACGTCAACATCGCCACCAACGGCCATGACCTGGTACGCTTGCGCGCAGATCGCGAACCGGGCAACGATGAGCGGGTGCGCATGGCCTTCAAGATGGCCACCGACCGTGCCACCATTTTTGAGCGTGTGCAGCTTGGTTTCGGTGCGCAAGGTCGCGACACCCCGGTTGGACCGCTTTACGGCGCTTACTACACGGAGGACTTTGAGCTTCCAGAGCACGATCCAGAAGGCGCTCGCGCTTTGTTGGCCGAGGCCGGTTATGAAGATGGCCTTGACATGACCCTCTTCGTGCCCAACCTGGCCGACCGTGTGGCCCTGGCTGAAGTCCTGGCCGCCCAATGGGCGGAAGCGGGGATCAACATCACCATCGAACCGCAAGAAGAAGCCGTCTACTACGGCGACAACGGCTGGCTGGAGGTCGATCTGGGCATTACACCCTGGGGGTCACGTCCGATCCCGCAGTTCTACCTGGACGTAGCCTATAAGACTGACGCCATCTGGAATGAGGCGCACTTCAGCGATGCTGAACTGGACGAGCAGATTGACATCGCCGGCTCTTCCGTCAATCCAGATGAACGCGTCGCAGCCTATCGTGAGATCCAGCGCATTCTGATCGAGCGCGGCCCGGTGATCATCCCTTACTTCTTTGCACAGTTTGGCGTGTTTTCCGATCGCGTTAGCGGTGTGAATGTGCATCCCTTTGCTGGGCGCACCAATTTGAACACCGCCAGCATCAGCTAGGTGTTCGTTTTCAAGGGGACTCACTCGGGTGGGTCCCCTTGCGTTTGGCCCTCGTCAACCAGGGTCATGCTATAATCCCAGCGGGCTGTTTCGATTGAGGAACATCGCCGAAAAGGCTCACACATGGCTAATGCAAACTCACCGCTAAAGTCTGCTTCGGGCCCTGCGGCGCAAGCTGATTGGCAAGTTGTCGTCAGGCGTCGCCTACGCGCCATTGCGCGCTTCATCCGCCAGTTGTTCGCTCAACCGAGCGCAGCCATTGGCACCTTGATCGTGATCTTCTTTCTGATCCTCGCATTATTCGGCAGCGCGATTGCCCCCTACGGTGAAAACGACCAGAGTCACCCGACCGCCGTCGCTCCGGGCACCGCTGATTATCCATTGGGCACCGACTTCCTCGGGCGCGATATCCTTAGCCGCGTCATTTTGGGTACATCCAGCATATTCGTTAATGCAGGCTTGGGCACCTTGGTTGCTGTTGGAATTGGCACCGCAGTTGGATTGTTAATTGGCTATCAAGGCGGCTGGCTAGATGAAGTAGTCAGCCGCTTGATCGATGCCTTCTTGGCTTTGCCTGCCCTGCTGATCGCCCTGGTGGCCCTGGGCGTGGTGCGTGGCGCCGTCATTGACCCGACACCGACCCAGCGTTTCCTGCTCGATAACAGCGTCTTGCTGGTCATTGCGGCTGTCTACGCTCCGATTGTGGCGCGGGTAGTACGTGGCAGCACATTGGAGATCAAGACACTAGAGTTTGTGCAGGCGGCCCGGATTCGTGGCGAGACGGTACCCTACATTCTGTTCCGTGAGATTTTCCCGTCAGTGGTTCCGGCGCTGGTGGTTGAGGCATCGCTGCGCTTTTCATACGCGATCTTTCTGGTGGCCGCGCTCGGATTCCTGGGTGTTGGGGCACGTCCGCCCACCCCCGATTGGGGCTTGATGGTCAGTGAATCCAGCGGCGGGCGCTTTCAACTAGCACCCTGGGCGCTCACCTACCCGGCGATTGCCATTTCACTACTGGTCATCGGCGTCAATCTGATGTCAGACGGCATCAAGAACATTGTGCAAAAAAGCGAATAGGATCAGCACCCTATGACGCAGCAAGATGCGGTGCTCATGGTCAGAGACCTGGGCATCAGCTACAAAGTCAACAACAAATGGATCAACACGATCCGTGATTTTCATGTGACGGTCCAACCCGGTCAGATTGTCGGACTGGTGGGTGAGTCCGGCTCCGGCAAGTCAACGGTCGCGCGCGGCGTGATCAATTATCTTCCCGTCAATGGGCGCATTGAAACGGGCAGCTACATCAACTTCATGGGGCAGGAGCTGACCGAAACCAATCGAAGCCAGATGGCTGCGATTTGGGGCAGCCGCCTGACCTTGGTGCCGCAGAACCCAGGGGCAGCCTTGAATCCCTCGCTGCGCATTGGCCGGCAGCTAGCCGAGGTCCTGCTGCGTCATCGCAACATGGAGCGCAGCGAGGCCCTAAGCCAGGTGGAAGAAGGGCTGCGCCGCGTCAACCTGCCCGACCCGAAAGGGCTCCTTCAGCGCTTTCCGCATGAATTGAGTGGTGGGCAGCAGCAGCGCGTGGTGGTGGCCCTAGCCATGCTGACCTCGCCAGAATTGATTGTTCTCGACGAACCGACCACTGCCCTCGACGTGACGACCGAGGCCGTCATCCTCGACCTGATCAACAATCTGATCCATCAAGAGCAGGCCGGGGCGATCTACGTCTCACACAACCTGGGCGTCATTGCCCAGGTGGCCGATGCAGTTACCGTGCTATACGGCGGCGAGATTATGGAGAGCGCCCCGACCCCGACGCTCTTCGCCAAGCCACTGCATCCCTACACCATCGGACTGCTAAACAGTGTGGTGACACCAGGCCAGACCAAGCGCGACAGCCGTCTGGCCAGCATCGCGGGACGGCCGCCTTCACCCGGTGACCTACCCCGTGGCTGTGTCTATGCGCCGCGCTGCCCCATTGCGCTTGATCGCTGTTTCACTGAGCATCCAGAGCTGGACGAGCCAGCCGCAGGCCACAGGGTCCGCTGCCATCGCTGGCCAGAAATCGCCGCAGGTGAGCTGGATGACGACCTGTATCCGGCCAGCGCCGATGAAGCACTTGTAGAAGAGAACCTCCAACAGGCTCGTAGCAGCCTGCTGCGCATTAACAACCTGACCAAGCACTTCCCTCTCAATCGCAACTTGCAGGAACTGCTCAGCGGCAAAGAGCGTCCACGTGTGCGGGCGGTCGATGGAATCAATCTGAGCGTGGTGCGCGGTCGCACCTATGGCCTGGTCGGTGAATCAGGCTCAGGAAAGTCATCCCTGTCTCGAGTGGTCATCGGGTTGAATGAGCGCGACTCCGGCAGCGTCGAGTTGATGGGGGTTGAGGTCAGCGCGAGTTTGGCAGATCGCTCTAAGGAGCAGCTCGCCCAGATTCAGATGATCTTCCAGAATCCGCAGAATTCGCTTAATCCTTATCTGACCGTCGGCCAGGCGATCCGCCGCCCATTGATGAAGCTGGCCGGCCTCAACCGTGGCCAAGCTGATCAAGAGGTGGCGCGTCTACTCAAGGCAGTCCGCTTGCAACCAGCGTACGCCCGCCGCTATCCTGATGAGCTGAGCGGCGGAGAAAAACAGCGGGTGGCCATCGCGCGGGCCTTTGCCTCTAATCCAGAGCTGATCATCGCCGATGAAGCAGTGTCGGCCTTGGACGTGTCGGTGCAGGCGGTGGTCCTCAACCTATTGGCTGAACTACAAGAGGAAAACGATACGGCCTATATCTTCATCTCGCACGACCTGGCGGTTGTGGCCTATCTCGCTGATTACATTGCGGTGATGTATCTGGGCCAGTTATTCGAGGTGGGTTACGCGCAAGACCTATTTAAGCCGCCGCTTCATCCCTACACAGAGGCGCTGGTCTCATCGATCCCGGTGGCCGACCCCACTCGCCAAACTGAGCGCATCCGCATTAGCGACAACATTCCCAGCGCCCGCAATCTACCGACTGGCTGCCGCTTCCATACGCGCTGCCCCCATAAGATCGGGGCGATCTGCGAAGATGAGATACCACCCTGGCGCGAGGATGATGAGGGCCACGCGATCCGCTGCCACATTCCGCTGGACGAGCTGGTTGAGATTCAGGATTGGATGCTGGCAAGCGACACTATCGTGAATACCGCTCGAAACGGGCTGGAGGGAACCGACTAATGTGGCGCTTCCTGACTCGCCGTCTGATCTTTTTCGTTGTGACGCTCTTGTTCACGTCCTTGCTGATCTTCACCTTGACCAATGTGTTGCCCGGCGACGTCGCACGCACCATCCTGGGGCGAAACGCATCAGAAGCTCAATTGGTGGAAGTGCGGGAAGAACTCGGGCTGGACCAACCCCTGCCCCTGCAATACCTCAACTGGGTCGGTGGCTACCTCACTGGCGATTGGGGTATGACCTTCACCAGCCCACGCCAGCCCATCCGAGAGGTAATCGGGCGGCGGCTGGCTAACACCGCTCGGTTGGCCCTGCTCACCCTGCTGATTGCCGTGCCACTCTCGGTGACCTTGGGCGTGATCGCCGGTTTGAACGAAGGCAAACCACTCGACAACATCATATCGATTCTGTCCCTTTCGGTCGTCAGCCTGCCGGAATTTGTCACCGGCTTGTTCCTGATCAACGTGGTAGCACTCGGTACTGGCTTGTTTCCACCCAGTTCGGCGGTCCGCGTCGATACGCCCTTCTTTGAGGCACTGCCCGCCTTGTGGCTGCCCGCCGTCACAGCCACACTGGTGCTGATCGCTTACATCGTGCGCCTCGTTCGGGCTGGCATCATTGAAGAACTGAAGAAGGATTACGTCAACACAGCAGTCCTGAAGGGTATACCCTACCCTACGGTGATCGTCCGGCATGTCTTGCGCAACGCCTTGATTCCCACGATCACCGTGATTGCTACCAGTACCGGCTGGTTGGTCAGCGGCTTGGTCGTGGTCGAGACTGTGTTCAATTATCCAGGATTAGGCCGTCTGTTGATCTTTGGGATCGACAATCGAGACCTCCCACTGGTCCAAGCTATTGTGATGGTGACCGTCTTCGTGATCCTAGTCGCCAATGTTCTAGCAGATTTGGCTTACATCGCCCTCAATCCGCGCATTGAATTGACCTAAGCATCTCTCCGCCCTTGTGCGATGAAGACCATCGCCGCACGCGCTAAGATCAAGACAAACGGTATAAAGGAAAAAGAGAACAGTTATGTTGAAACGTGAAAAGCCCGGCCCCGGCCAAGAATCCGTCTGGGACTATCCTCGTCCGCCACGCTTAGAGCAGGTCAAAGAGACGCTGAAAGTGGTCTTTAACGGCGAAGTCATCGCGGAGACCTCCAACGCGCTGCGCGTTCTGGAGACCAGCCATCCCCCGCAGTACTACTTCCCGCCAGAAGATGTAAAGACAGAGGTTTTCACCCAAACGCCGCGCCGCACCTTCTGCGAGTTCAAGGGGGCTGCTTCCTATTGGACGGTAAAGGTAGGCGACAAGTTGGCGGAGAACGCCGTCTGGGCCTATGAGACGCCTAACAGTGGCTACCAGCCCTTGGCAGGCTACTTCTCTTTCTATGCAGGTCCCTTTGATGCCTGCTACGTCGGTGATGAACAAGTCGATGCGCAGGCGGGTAATTTCTACGGCGGCTGGATTACGTCAAAAGTCGTTGGCCCATTCAAGGGCGGCCCGGGTACAATGGGCTGGTAGCGGGTTTGCAGCCCACTACAAGCGGTGCTATAGTGCGGGTTAGATGCAGCTAATCTGCATTGACAGCACGCTGCTTTACCCTTACGCCACCATGGGAGGCTAGACCATTATGCCGATGAACGCCAAGCGGATCTTCCAACTTGGGTTATTCACTTTGCTCACAACCCTTCTTGTCGTCGGTTGTACCCTGGCCGGGTCTGGCCCTGCCCCTGCTGAGCCAGTCGGTGAAGTGCAGCCGAGTGAGCCCACTCAGGAGCTCCCTCCGACCCCCACTGAAGAACCACCTATCGATGTCTTTGCGACTCAAACCGCCAGCGCGGCTGAGGTAGCGCCGCCAGCAGAAGAGGGTGGCGACGGCAGTGATCCGGCTGGAGAAGAGCCTGGCGCTGAAGACCCTGAATCGCAGGGTACGGGCGAAGAACCGGGTGGAGAGGTCAACCCCCCACCGGCTGAAGAAGAGCTAACCGAAGAGCCGCCTGCTGAGGAACCAACCCCCGCGCCAGAAGTGACCGAGGAACCGGCCCCAGCCGTAACACCTGGCCCCGATGGCTGCCCAACCACCTACACGGTTCAACCCGGTGATAACCTCTTCCGGATTGCACTCAATAACGGCCTGACCGTCAACCAATTGGCTGCTGCCAATGGGATTTCCAATCCGAATGTTTTGTCGGCTGGCACGGTGCTGACCATCCCTTGCCCAGACGGCTCGACCGGGGACGCCGGTGGCAGCCCCGAAGCTGCCGATACCTACATTGTCCAGCCCGGCGACAATCTCTTCCGGATTGCCCAGCGCTTCGGTGTGACCTTCCAGCAGTTGGCTGAGTTCAACGGCATCACCAACCCTGACCAGATTGAGGTTGGCCAGATCATCCGCATCCCACCGAGCGGAGCCGACAGTGGTGGTGAGGCACCTGTTGACGATACTGGTGCGACAGACGACAGCGGTGGAGATGATGCAGGCGACGGTGGCACGGACGATGGGTCTGGCGGTGAGGGTGAGACCAGCCCCTAAGCCAGGTCGTTTTGACACAGACTTCCGAACAGGCTACTCGCTCCGTGCAGGTAGCCTGTTGTTTTGAAAGGCCAAACGATGACCAAAGAGACCGTAGTCAAACGCGATGTCGTCTTTGAGGGGCGTCTGTTTGACGTCCATATTGACCATATTCGAACCGACCAGGGCAAAGAGTACGTTCGTGAAATTGTCCAGCACAAGGGCGCGGTAGCCGTCGTGCCCATCGACCCGGATGGTAAGGTCATCATGGTGCGGCAGTTTCGCAGCGGCGCGGGAAAATCGCTGCTGGAGATTCCGGCGGGTGGCCTCGAAGAAGGCGAGGAGCGAGAAGCCAGCGCTCGACGCGAACTCCAAGAAGAGATTCACTATTATCCCAACGAGCTAATCGAACTAGGTGACTTCTGGGTCGCCGCCGGTTACACCACTGAACGCATCACAATTTACCTGGCGAGCGATCTCAAACCGTCCGAACTGCCCGCCGATGCCGATGAAGACCTGACGATCGAGAAAGTCCCCTTTACCGAGGCGCTTGAGCGGGCGCTGACCAACCAATTCGTCGATAGCAAGACGATCATCGGTTTGCTCTGGGCGGCCCGCCACCTTGGCAAACTGAGCACATGAGGATTTCGATGCGACGACTTTATATCTTGTTACTGATTGCTTTGCTGCTCACGGCCTGCCAGACCGCGGCTACGGCCACGCCTGCATCTGAAAGCAGCCAGACCGAAGAAGACGTTCCCTCCGACGAGGCAGCACCTGAACCGGAACAGCCCACCATCCAAGAAGCGGATGATGACAACGAGGATGAAGAAGCCCCTGGGAGTGACAATACAGGTGGACCCGCCGCCACCGATCTCTCGCCGCAAACGGTGAGTTTAACGGCAGCGGACGACACCACATTGGAGGGCACCTTCTGGCCATCCGACGAGGAAACCGCCAGCGGCATCGTCCTGATGCACTGGGCACCCGGCGATCAGACTGATTGGAGCGACATCGCGCTAGAACTACGTGACGGCTGGGGTTATGCGGTGCTGGCCTTCAACTTTCGCGGGTATGGTGGCAGCGAGGGCAACCGCAATGATCGGATGGGGATGGTACAAGATGCTGCCGCCGCGATTGACTTCATCAAGACGCTGCCCAACGTCGCGCCGGATAGCGTTTTCGCTGTAGGCGCCAGTATTGGCGCGGATGGTGCCGTGGACGGCTGCCAACTCTCGGGTTGCGCAGGGGCCGTCTCGCTTTCGCCGGGCAGCTATCTCGGTGTCCCCTATTCGGATGCCCTGGCTGCAATGAGCAGCACGCCGGTTTTATGTGTTGCCGCGGAAGACGATGGTGTCTCACCAACCACCTGTGAGTCGGGCAACACTGCCGGAACAGCCGACTACAGCACCCAAATCTACCCAGGGCGCGCACACGGTATGGCTCTTTTCGATCAAGATGGTCTGACGCCGCCCGTCCTTCAATTGATTATCGACTGGCTTCAAGAGCAGGCCGAGGCCTAGCCAACGCCTCAGTCTCCCCTACGAAATCATGCCACAGCCGACTGGTACCGTTATAATGGGCCGGTCGGCTGTGCTTGACCCATTAATCCCATCTAGGCTTTCAGCGGAGAAGCGTCCTTCATGCGAGATCGTTTCATTAGCATTGTCTTGTTTGTCGTGGTGGCGAGTATCTACTTTGCCACGACCTCTGGTATTACCAGTAGCCACGACGGCAGTCACTACGCTTTGCTACGTGCCAGGGCCGATGAGCAGCGCTGGACAATTGAGACCTACGCCGACTTCATGGATGACTCTCCAGCGCCACATATAGCCCTACGAAACGGTCAAGTCTATAGTGCCCATCCACCCGGCACAGCCCTCTTGGCGCGTCCGTTCTATGCAATGGGCGGCGTCCTACCCGGTCCGGCTTCACCGCTGCCCTCACGCCATGACGGCGATAATCCGCGCCTGGTCTATGTGATGCTGCTGCCCGTGCTGGCGGGGGCTGGCACAGTGGTCCTGCTCTACTATCTGCTGCGCTACTATGACCTCTCGCGTTTTGCTGCGCTGACGACCGCGCTCACGCTTGCATTTGGCAGCACCTTATGGAAGTACAGCAGCGTGCTTTACGCGCATGCCCTGGCGGGCTTCCTGGTGATGTTGGCGATCGTGATGGTGCTGCGTGTCTATCGGGCACGCTACCTGGATGTCTGGAGTGGGATCGGGTTGGGTCTAGCACTCGGCACCTCAGTCCTGGTGGAATATGCCAATTTGCTGTTTGTGCTTGCCGTTTGTGTCTATCTGATTGTCTCGCTGAACCGCGAGTTGATTACAGGCAAGAATTGGTGGTTATCCATCGCTCTCCTGATCGGGTCTGCGGCGCTGCCCTTGGCACTCCTGGTGAACTACAACATGACCAACTTCGGCGGCCCCTTCATGACGTCCTATAACTATGCGGTCAACGCACCCTGGGCGGCCAGCTTAAACAACACCTTCGATTTCCCATTTCCACGTGGCCTGGTAGGGCTGCTGTGGTTTGGGCGCGACGGACAGGACCAGATCAACCAGGGCTTGCTGCTGCTAATGCCTGTCACTGCGCTGGGGTTGACTGGCATCTGGTCCTATTTCCGCGAACACGCACGCGAAGGCGTGCTGGTCGTGGGGGTCTTCGCCGTCTATTTGCTGCTCTATGCCACTCACCATACGTTCAGCGGCTTCACCGGCGACGGCCGCTATCTGCTGCCCTTCTTGGCGCTGCTCTTCATCCCAATTGGCTTCAGCATCGATGACTTGTATCGGCTGGAATTCGATGAGCAGCCGATTGAAGGCATCAAGGCTGGGTTGATGTTTATCACCTACGGGCTGATCTTCTTCTCGGTGCGCAACCAGATGACGCACATCAACTTTTCAGCCAACTATGAGTTGACACCGATCTTGCTGGACCGCACCGCCGCAACGCCCGCCAACCTGGGCCACATCTTGGGTAATCTATTTGTCAACACCAGCAACTTGATCTTGTTGTGGCTGATCCTAGGTGTGGCCATTGGCGCGATGATTGCCGTGTTTCAGTGGGGATGGGTCTTGCGCCGCCAACGCATTGAGCGACTTCACATGGCTCGCCTCAAGATCGACTCCGACCAGGACTGATCGACCGACCAGATCACCAAAACAGGCCGCCGCGCCCGAACAATGACCTGGGCCGCAATGTTCTCTTGCAACAAGGCCCGCAGGCCAGGGTTCGATTTAGCATCTGGCACTTGTGGATGGGCGCCTAACACCACCAGATCATAATCATCGCGCCGCGCCTCTCGAAGAATCTCATCGATCACCAGACCATTGCGAATAAGTGGCTCTACTCGCTCCGGTGGAATGTTCAATTGGGCCATGATAGCGAGTATACGCAGCAGGTGATTCCCCTCGCGGCTGCCGCTGTCGATTAGATTCTGAGCGTCTGCCGTAAGATCGCCATACTTGGCATGTAACACCAGCGGAATCTGAGACATCACATGCAGAACGCGCACTCTGCCCCCCATCAGGGCCGCTAAGGTGGCGCCTGCCCAGCCGTTGGATAGACCAGGCTCCCCTGCACCTGTACAAACGAGGATGGTTTTGAGCTGCGGACGCGCTTTCGGCACGATCAGCAGAGACGTCTCAAGTTGGCGGGACAATTTGAGGGAGGTCGAGCCCAGGCGAAAAGGACCGATGATCCGCCGCCGCCCACGCGCACCGACCACGACCAAATGATAGGGCAGCCCTAGGTTGCGGGCAGCATCTACTTCCGCCGTGATCTGCTGAACCGGGTTACCTTCTCTGATGCGCAGCTCAAGTGCGCCAATCTCCTGCGCAAGCGCATCTAACCTACGCTCGAAATCGGAGTCTCGCCGGCCCGTCTGCACACCCAGCAGAATGATCTCGGCGGCGGCTGGTTGGGCGATTAAGGTGGCAAAGTGGGCGGCGTCACTCGCCTGATCTGAGCCGTCACTGGCAATTAAGATGCGCATCATCGCTTATCCTGATCTAAATGACCATCAACGCCAACGGAATGACGAAAATCAAGCCAAAGAATAACAGCAGTCGCAGGCGCGTAGCGGTCAGCCAGAGCGTGATTTGCAGCATCAGGCGCTCATAAGGCCGGAAGGCCAGCAGCAGAATCAACAGGGACACAACCCCAATGCTGATCATCTGGGCGATCACGACTCCCGTGGCCGCCGGGTTACGCAGCAGCAGACCGACCACCAGCGTATCGATAAAGGTGGAGATGTTGCAGCCCATGATGTAGGGGACGAGATTCTCACGTCGAATGTATCCTCGTGCAG